>CAZAAM010000020.1:0-17365 GCA_964483055.1 uncultured Victivallales bacterium | reverse complement strand
TTGCAACGAGTCGACGACCTTGAGCTCCATGCCGAAGCCCCCGGAAGACAGATTGTCGTTCAGAAATTCGGCGTCTTGCTCCGACCACCCGATCGAACCGGGCCAGGACAGCACGGATGCAAACGCCGCCAAGCAAAGAGCAATTGGAATCGCCTGCTTCTTGTCCGGCAGGAAGTCGCGCCACGATTTCAATGGCTCAAGATAATAGTTGAACGCCTTTCTGCGAAAGCGAATCGCCGCATAAGAAAGCGCAAACGCCAAGGCAAGCATCGGACATAGCAGCGAGACCGCCCGATTCAATCCCAGCTTTTCGCCAAGCGAAAACGCGTTTTCCGCCTCTTTCCGCGGATTCGATTTCAGCCAAAGAGGATCTCCGTCCAGAGCCGTAAGCAGGGTCTGCGGTCTCGCGACATGGAACATGGTCGCATACGCCGTTCCATAGAGCGGAGAAGCGTCCCGTTCATACGCCATCGTGGTGTATTGCGCCACTGCGAACATGTTATGGCACGAAAGCAATGCAAAAAGAAGGAAGGTCCATCGCGCCGCGCCGCCTTTTAGAGGACTGGCGACGGAAAGAATCGTCAGCGCTGGAAGAATCGGAATCAAATATCGAGCAAGCGTCGTCGCTCCTCCGTGCCAGCCGTTGAAGGACGCATTCATCAGGAAGATCGCGGCTGTGCAGACGCCAAGAAGCAGCGTCAAGCCTCGTCGTCCGGTCTTCCATAGATGAATCCCTCCCGGAATCGCGAATAAAAGGAACGGCATCGCTGGAAGAATTCCGCGCTTCGCTCCGATCAGCAGCTGAAGAAAAATCTGCCACGACGGCTCATTCAGCGTTCCGCCCATCGATTCCTCGGTCACGAAGATCGGATTGTTATACTGGAATGCGAAGGAGAACGGACTCCCGAAGCATGCCAGATTGTACAGGCAGTACGCCAGAGCAAACGGCATGCCGCCTGCAAACAGCCAAAGAGCGCGCATGCGAAAACGCCACAGCGCGGCCGCCGCGACGATCGGAAGAAGAATCAGCGCGGAATAGTCGAACAAAGCCGCCAGCCCGTAGAATGCGCCGCATGCGGCAAGGCTCCATGGCGAGCGGATGCGCGTCGCCCGCATGCCGAAATACAGAGATATGACAAGGAACGCCGCCACCGAGGCGTGCGCGAACAGCGTCGTTGAATACGGGAACAAAGCCGTGCCAAGAACGCCGACAACGCCGCCGAAAAGCGCGCGAAGCTCCGAAAGTCCAAGCATCCTGAATACGCCCAGAAACGCGAAAAAGGAAAGCGCGACGGGAAGGACGGAAAGAAGCCAGTTCGTAAGCCATGCATCGAAGACTGTAAAGCTGTTCGCCGCCTCTCGTCCTGCAAGGAGCAAGCGCGCCGCATGCGCAGGCGCAAGGGCGACGACCCCCAAAAGCGTCGTGCCGGGCGACTTGTTGCTGTAATAGTGTCCGTCGTGAAGCGCCCAGTCCGTCGTATTGTTCCTGCAGTCGTCTATACGGAACGTCCAGGCGTTTTCTCCCGTGTTGCGATAGAAGGAAAACATCGCATCGTAACGGGAAATCTGATTGACATGGCCAACGGAGAAGAACCAGGAACATGTCAGAAGAATCAAAAGAAACGCGACGTACGCCGTCCGTCGAAAGCTCCGATTCCCGTTTTCCATGCCGAAAAGCCCCCCTGCGCCCGGTTCGTCGAAGATGAAGCTGAAATTACCACGCTTCCGTCGTATACTGCACTATAAGACGCGCGAGATTGTAGCACGCCTGGCGCAGGCCTAAGATTCGACCGGACTGCGGGTCGGCGTTATACTCGTAGTTCGCCGTGCCGCGTACCGTGCGCATCGGAATCATCGGATTGCTTCTGCCTGGGATGACGACCTGAAATTCCGCCGTGATCGTGACGCGGAATTCCGACGGCCGATAAGAATCGGTGTTGTATTCGTTGGTGTCGTAGCGGATGGACGACGTTTCGACGGAGACGATGCGGCAGTACAGGATGCAGTCGGCCTTTTCGCGCGACTTCAGCTTAAGAGAGTTGTCGGTCTGAAAGGCTGCGGCGATCTGATTGCGCGCAATGGCCGAAAGGAGCGGCTCCTTCGTTTCGTTTTTGATTTCCGCAATCGCAATGGATTCCACGCCGATGTCCGGCATCATGGAGCCCATATGATAGCCGCAGGACGGCGCGAGGATCAGAAGCGCGGCCGCCGCGACGAGACATGTCAGCTTACAGAGGTTCATCGTCCCATTTCCTTTCCGGCAACGGCTTCCGGGAATCCAGACGGATGTCCGAACTCATGTCGCGCACAGGCAGCAGCCAGCGGCCGTCGCTGTTTTCAGGCGCGACCATCAGCGGTTCGTCTTCCAATGGAATCGTGTTGCGTTCGAATACGTAGCGTTCTCTTGGAATGCGGGGAGCATCTTCCGGAGGCGGCACATAAGACGCGTCGATGTCCGCTAGAAGCTGTTCCGAAGGCTTGGCATCCTCAGTGTTCGCATAGTCGCGAATGACGCGGGCGAGATACTTCTGCGCCACGTCGTCTCGGCCTTCGCGGTGATAGAAGCGACCCAGTCCATGCAGTCGCTGCGCGATCAAGCGATCCACCTTCTCGCGGCTTTTCCGCGCCCACGGGATTTCCGGGTCGTTCGGATATTGTTCGACGAATTCATCGAGCTTCCGTGCGGCGAGCTTCGCCCAGGCGCCGTCGCCATCGCCGCGCTCCGCCAGCTGCACGTAGGCGTGCGCCAGCTCGATATATGCATAGCGCGCTGCATCCGTGCCCGGATGCAGCTTGATCGTCTCCTCGTAGAGGTCGATCGCCTTCAGAGGCTTCTGTTCTTCCATGTAAAGGCGTCCGATGCGCAGCCGCGCCTCAGGCGCCTGCGGAGCGCAGGGCGCATTCTTCAAGGCTTTTTCATACAACTCGAATGTGCGATCCGAATCCTTGATGAAGGGAATCCACGAAAAGACGACGTCTCGATGCCCATTGAAGAACAGTTCCGCGATCTGATACTGCCGATTCGTCGCTCCCGTGAAATTGACTCGGTTGACATGCCGTTCCAGAAGCATTTCAATGCAGTCGAATTCCTTTCCATAGAGCTCCGCGCGACGATAAGCGCGTGCAGCGGCCGCAAGAGAGTTTGCCTTGACGACCGGATCCGAGGAGTACAGCTCCGCGCCAAGATACTTTTCCGCCGCGTCGCGGTACTCTTTCTTTTCTTCCAAGAGTTTCGCCTCGGAAAACATTTCCGACGCGGTCGCCTCGTTTGCGTCGTCGGCGAACAAAGGAATGGAAAGCAGACAGCAGACGAACGCAAGCAGGGCTGTTCGCAATTTCCGCATCAAACAAAGTCTCCTAGAATGTTCGCAGGTTCCTGAAAAGAATTAATGTAGCACGCATTTTTCAAAAAGCAAGCCTCAATGCGCACGCGCGCATGGCAATGCCGATTCCTCCGCGCAATGCAAGGAAGAACGGAAAACGACGAAGCATGTTCGATCGCACTATGCGAACAACGCAATGAAGACTCGCTGCATGAAGGAATCTTTTCTCTGCATCGGTTCCCATGAAGCCAGGGGAAGGAAGGGTTCGTCAAACGCTGCTTCGTCAGGAAAGACGGCTCTCCCGCATCGCCGGCGCGAATTTCCGCGCGCCTGTCATGCGCGCGGCAAGTTCCGGCTCGATTTCACGCAACGGAATCATCACGAAGTCGCGCTCCGCGGCACGCGGGTGCGGCACGAAAAGCCGTTGCGTCCGAATTGATTCGTCGCCGAAGAGAATCAAATCGAGATCCAGCGTACGCGAAACATGGTACGCGTGCGAGCGCGGACGTCCGTTCTCCGTCTCGATTCGTTGACAAAGCGCCAGAAGCTCCAGCGCTTCGCCGCTCCACCAGCCGGAGACCGCGGCATTGAGAAAGTCGGGCGCGCCGGGTTCGCAGTCGACCGCTTTCGTGACGCGAAAAGAAGAAACGCGCCGGATGCGGAATCCGGCGCGGGAAAGAGCTTCGAGAGCCCGGCGGAAGGTCTGCGGCACGGGACCGAGATTTCCGCCGAGCGCAATGACGCAAAGCCGTTCCGACATGGACTTAGAAGTCGAACGAGAAGGCCTTGAGCGCGTTCACGGCCTCGCCGATCTGCTTGACCAGCCCGGCGGAGACTGGAGTGTTCGTCTTGATGACCGCAAGAGAACGGTCGTTGTTCGGGCTCTGCGGCGCGCGGACGTCAAGGATGTTCACGTTGTTCTCGCCCAGAAGTCCGGCAATCTTGCCGAGCACGCCCGGGGCGTCCTTGTACTCCACAAAGAGCGTGTCGCCCTGCGGCTTCAGATAAATGCCGTCGAAGTCGTTGATGCGGGAAATCATCAGATTGCCTTCCGCAATCGTGCCGCGGACGGAGATGCGATCCGCTCCGGACACGAAGTCGAGCGTAATGGATTCGCCGTAGTTCTTGCTGTCGTCGACTTCACGCTCCATGACTTCGATGCCGCGGCTCTGCAGAGTCTTGACAGCCTCGTCGCCGCCGCGATAGGCGTCGAAATCAGGCAGGATTCCCTGCGTGACAGGGGCGATCAGCCACTTGCCGAAGGCATGCAGCTTGCCGTAGAAGCTCATTTCAACTCTGGAGATTGCGCTGCCGGAAAGATAGGCGCAGCCGAGTCCGGCAAGCGCGCCCGCAAGCTTCTGATAGTTCGCGTCGAGTCCGTCCGGCACGCCTTTGTTCACAACGCAGGTTGTGACGCCGTCCACGAAGTAGGCGACCGTCTCCTCGGCGGCGCGCTTTGCGGCCTGGAAGTTCGCTTCCTTGGTGTTGGCGCCGAGATGCGGCAGCATGACGTCGGCGACGTCCGCCACCGGCTTGTCTCCGGCCGCGTCCTTCGCATAGACGTCGTTGCAGTAGATCAGTTCCTTTTCCGCCTTCACGGCGCGAAGAGCGTCTTCGTCAACGATGCCGTAGCGAGCGCAGTTGACGAGAACGGCGCCGTTCTTCATCGAAGCGAGCAGTTCCTTTCCGATCAGTCCGCGCGTCTTGTCGTTGCCCGGAATATGAAGCGTGACGACGTCGGCTTCCGCGAAAATCTTTTCAATGGTGCAAAGTTCAACGCCCATGCGGGCGGCAAGATCTGCAGAAAGAACCGGGTCATATCCGAGAATCTTCACGTCGAAGCCGGAAAGGCGTTTCACGAGAAGGCGTCCGATGTTGCCGAGGCCGAGAATGCCGACAGTCTTTCCGGTCAGCTCGCGACCCATGAAGTTCTTTTTCTCCCACTTTCCGGCGCGCGTGGAAGCATCCGCGGGAATGACCTTGCGCAGCGCCGCAAGAACCATGGCGATCACTTCTTCCGCGACCGCGTTGGAGTTCGCGCCAGGCGTGTTCATCACGTCGATGGCGCGCTTGCGGGCGTAGCGGATGTCGATGTTGTCATATCCGGCTCCGGCGCGAACAACAAGCTTCAACTCCTTCAAGGCGTCCATGACCTCCGGCGTGACCTTTTCACTGCGCACGATGATCGCTTCCGCATCCGGATTGGCGGCCGCCATGTCCGTGATCGGCGTTTCCGGCTCCTGCACGACGACGAAGCCGTTTTCCGTAAGAATTTTTGCAACAACCTTGTCCAGTTTTGTAGGAATGATGACTTTTTTCATGATTTTCACGCCTTTCTTCACGGTATTGCAGTTGTTTTCTGGAGTAAACGAAGATATAATATAGCCTTGTTTTGCATATTTTGCCAATCGCTTTTCCAGGGGGCTCCTCGAAAAATGTTCTCTTACCCCGCTTATGAAACCATCTGGCTCGCCGATGTCGATTCCACCAACCGCTTCGCTCTCGATTCCTTCAACGACCTTTCATCCGGAACTCTGATCATCGCCCGTTCGCAAAGCGCCGGACGAGGCAGCAAGGGCCGCTCATGGGCCTCCCCTCCGGACGTCAACATCTATGCGTCGTTGATTTTAAAGGACTTCCCGTTCGCCCTGCATCAGGCTTCATGGCTTGGCTCTCTTTCCTGCCTCGACGTGCTGTCCGCTCTGCTTCCAGAGGGGTCGCTCGCCGTCAAATGGCCGAACGATGTCCTTTGCCGCAGAAAGAAGATAGCCGGAATCCTGTGCGAAACGCGCAGCGACGGCAACGGAATCGTCATCGGCATCGGCGCGAACATCAACATGACAACCGACATGCTCCGCAAAATCGGGCGTCCGGCGACTTCCGTCTTTGCAGAAACCGGAATCTTTCAGAACGACGTCCCTGCGATCGCGCTCGCCATTCGCGCCTCGGCGTTGCGTCTGCTCGAGGAAGCCGAAAACAAAGGCGTCGATTTTCTGTACCGTCGCTGGCGCGCGGCGAACTGTCTTCTGAACAGCGACATAGCCCTCCAGCTTCCGGATGGAAGCAGAATCCGAGCCAAAGTTCAAGAGTTGGAACCAAATGGATCCATGACGCTGCTCGAACAGGGAAGCGAACGCATTCTCCATTTGGCTAACTGTGAAATCACGAGCTTCTGACTGGATGCGCGGACAGGCGGCAAGAATGATCTTGCGTTGTCGATGGCAAAAGGAAGGGCAAAAACGCTTGCCGCCGTTCGCCGGACCCGAGTTTGAATGGGAACTGCGACGAGCGGAATCGCCGCATCGCAGTCACAAGACGTCCTTGAATCCGCTCGAATCGCAACGACCGAGCAGAAATTGCAGCAAAGCGAGTCCGCCGATCGCCGCCGTTTCCGCGCGAAGCGTCCATGCTCCGATCTTCACCGGCTGCGCGCCCGCCTTTTCCAACTGAGACAGTTCGTCGTCATCGAAACCGCCCTCCGGACCGACAAAGAATGCGACATCCGTCGGAAGCGTTTGAAACGGGATTCCTCCAGTCGCATCGACCGATCCGTAAGCCAAGGCGTCGCAGTCCTTCCCGGCCATGGCGACGGCCGTTTCGAACGGAACGGGATTCGCCAACATGGGAATGAACGGATTGCCCGACTGCTTGCAAGCTTCAAAAAGAAGATCCGTCCACCGACCTTTTACGGAATGCTCGTCCGGAAGCGCAACGGAACGGCTGCACAGCATGGGAACGAGCTTCCACGCGCCCAGTTCGACTGCCTGCTTCAGCAGCTGATCCAATTTCTGCTTGCGCGGCGCGGCGAAGAACAAATGAACGCGACGTTCCGGCGAATTCGCCGTCCCTCGTTCCAAAAGAACGACCTCCCTGTCAGAGCCGACTTTTGCGAGTCCGATTCCGCCCTTCCCATCCAGCAGCCCGATGACGTCGCCCGGACGCGCTCGCAGAATCTTGAAGAGATGCGCAAGCTCGTCGCGGTTCAACGGAACCGCATCTCCAGGACGCAGTTCCCCAAGCGCGTCGCAACGAAAGCGCCTCATGGAATCAGAACTCGAACTTGCAGTCGGCGAGACGACGTGCGAACTCGTCGAGGACGCGTTTTTCCGCCGCTATGCCGCCGCGCGCGACGAAGGTTGCGCTAAAGCGGACATAGGCTCCGGCATCGTCCCAAGGCACGCTACTGATGAGCTTGTTGCGAATCAACCATTGGCTGAAGTCCTCGCCGGTCGCAAAACGCGTCCCGTCGGACGCGGCCTTCGGAACCTTGACGTAAAGATAGAAGGTCCCTGCAGGCACCTTGGCGTTGAAGCCAAGCTTCTTCAGCGTATCGACCATGCTGGAGAGACGGCGATGATACTTTTCGCAAATCGCGGGCGTGATGTTCGCCTGATCGTCCAACGCGAGAATCGCAGCCTTCTGAATTGCGAGGAACTGCCCGCTGTCAGCGTTATCCTTCACCGTAGCGAACGCCTTGACTGCAAGCGAATTGCCGCAGACCCAGCTGAGACGCCATCCGGTCATGTTGAACCCCTTGGACATGCTGTGCAGCTCCACTGCGCAGTCCATCGCGCCGGGAATGGAAAGAATGCTCAACGGCTTGCCCTCGTAGTTCAACGGCGCATAGGCGGCGTCGCTGACGATCAGAATCTCGTTGGCGATCGCGAATTCGACGGCCTTGCGGAAGAATTCCTTCGTGGCGCCTGCGCCGGTCGGATTGTTCGGATAGTTCAGGTACAGCAGCTTCGCGCGGCGGCGCTGGTCTTCCGTAAGGGAATCGAGATCCGGAAGGAAGCCGTTCTCTTCCAGAAGAGGAAGATTGACGACCTCGCCGCCGAGATACTTCGTCCACGTGCCCATCACGGGATAGCCCGGAACCGTTATGAGCGCGATATCGCCCGGATTGATGAAGCAGGCAGGCAGGAGGGAAAGCGCAGATTTGCTTCCGATTGCATGCACGATCTCCGTATTCGGATCCAGCTTGACGCCGTAGAGAGCCTTCATATAACGCGCCGCCGCTTCCTTGAAATCGCCGCATCCGTTGTCGGCGTAAATGCGGTTGCTCCAGTCCGCCGCCTGGGCGGCAAGCTCTTGCACGACGGCGGGAAACGCCATGTCATCCGGCTCGCCGACGCCCATATCGATCAGTTCGACGCCCGGATTCGCAGCGCATGCGGCGCGCTTGGCGCGCTTGATCTTTTCGAACTTATAGATTTTCGTATCTTTTCCAAAAGAGGAGCCGCCGATCCGTTCGGCGAAATTCTGCTGCAGGAAATTGGAAGCCATAAGCAACGACCAACCTTTCTTTATTCTGAAAACTCGTAATTTGTAAAAATCATATAATATAGCAGACGCGCGGCTTTTTTCAAACGACGCTGCCGTCTTTCGCCCGCGCCCCTGCAGGGACGATCCGCGGGACGACGACGGCGGCTCGTTTGCTCGGATGCGCGAAAAAACGCCTTGCCGGAACATCCGGCAAGGCGCTGTTTTCAAGATGCGAAATTCAGACGCGTCAGCGTCTCAGAGACACGCCGAACACGCCGCCGACCATGCTGGCGCGCTCGCCGAGTCCTTGGAAGCGGACGGTGATTTTCTTCTTCCCTCGCGTCATTTCGGCCGGAATCTTGTATTCCTTTTCATAGAAATCATTGCGAACATTCGTTGCAAGACGTTCCAATGCCAGTTCCTTTCCATCAATGAGAATCTTGAACTCACGATTGTTGTCTCCAGAGAAGTATACGACGGCAAGAGTCATTCCTTGCGCGTCGGGGTCGCTGGTCAGATCGTAGGAGAACCACCCCGATCCGTTTGCATGACGGTACTTCCGATCACGGAAGTCGCCGGAATCGCTGGCTGCGCCTTTGTAGTTGTGATTGACTTCCGATTGCTGGAAGCCGGGTTCGATGCGATCCGTCGTGCGCGCTTCCAGTTCGGCGCGCTTTTTCGTCTCTTCAGCGATGCGCGCTTCTTCGCGGCTCCATTCCTCTACGGATATCACGGGGAAGTAGACTGTATAATGCTCCTCGTAGACCTGATAGAACGGCATGAGATTCAAGTCGTTCGGCTTCAGCAGATTCTTCGTGCGGAAGCGCAGCTTGCCCGCCTGCTCGATCGAATCAACGGCGGCGGGAAGATCGTCCGTGACGACGACAGCCGAGGACTCCGTCGTGGCGGCAGGCGCACGCAGATGGTCGTCCCAACGCGTCTTCGCAGCATCCGGCTTGCCTTTTTCCGGCGGAACGATTCCGACCAATACCATCGGACCGTACATGAACGCGACGAATTTATCGTTGGAGTACGGAAGCGTCTGCTCATGAAGCGTCATCGGGAGCTTGATCTCGATCGTATCGCCATCCTTCCATTCGCGGGAAAGAGTGAAGTACGACGACGGTTCGGAGTCGACTTCAACCAGTTGTCCATTGACGGCGACGATCGGCTTTTCACACCAATAGGGATGACGGAACTTAAGATTCAACGTGCTCGGCTTCTTCATCTTCAGCGTGAACTTCGAAGAATCGGATTCCGGGAACTTGGTCGTCTGACGGAGCACGACGCCCTGCTCCTTCCAGTTCAGGAGGCTGGCAATGTAAAGATTGATCCAAAGAGTGGAGTTCTTGTGAAAATATGCCTGCTCCGCATAGTGATGCGGATTTTCCATGCCAGTGCCGACGCAACACCACCAAGCGCCTTCCTGCGTGGAAAACACCTTCATCGCGACAGGCGCCTGGCTGAGGAAATAGCCGTATTCGCCGGGCTTGCGGCCGATCTGCGTCAAAATCTGGTTCAGAAGAGCGCGCTCCACGAAATCCATCTGAGCGGCGTTCGGCTCCCATGAGAACATGCGCCCCGTAAGGCGGATCATATTGTTGATGTTGCAGGTTTCGGAATTCTTCGGTCCGAGCCGCCGCGGGAACAGCGTGACATTGAAGAAATGCTCTGCGTCGCTGTGCCCGCCATTCGCGAACGAACGGTGATTGACGACGCTGTCCCAGAATGTCTCGGTCGCACGACGGTACTTGGCGTCCTGGGTCTGCTCATAGAGCTCGGCAAGACCGACGATCTTCGGGACCTGCGTGTTGGCGTGAAGATTGTCCAACTGGTCGCGTCCTTCGTACAGCGGGTCGAAGATTCGCTTGTGATCAAAGTACTTTTCCGCGATTGCAAGGTATCGCGAATCGCCTGTGTCCGTTGCAAGCTGAGCGAACGTCTCGTTCAGTCCTCCCCATTCGGAGTCGAGCAGCTTCTGAACGTTCGCCTCGTCCAAATTCTTCACGACCGACTCATACCAGTCGGCAAGCTTGCGCTCCACTGTCAGAGCCTTCTTGTTGCCGGCAAGACGATAGGCGTCTCGCAAACCGGCGAAGATCTTGTGCAAAGTATAATTGGGAACCCACCAGTTGTTGATGGAAAATGCCTGCACGGAAAAGTTTCCGGATCGCACCTGGTCGTAAATATGCTTGGGAACGCTCATGACGTAGCCGTCGCCATTCTTCGCCTGGCACGCCGCCAGCTCGTTGACGATGTAGTCGATCCGCTTCTTGACCTCCGGATCGTGATCGGCCGCATAGCAGGCGGAGAGCGCGGAAAGATAGTGTCCGAGGCTGTGTCCGTTGATTCCGGCGCCTTCCCAGCAACCCGGATAGCGGTCCGCCTTCTTGGGCAGTCCCGCCTGCTCGCGGAATCCGGCAAGAAGACGATCCGGCTTGACGACTTCCATCAGGTACTTCTTGTTCATATCCTGACGAGTCTTGAAGACGCTTGGAAGCAGCTTGACTCGATTCAGCGGAAACGGCTCGGCAGCTTTATCCAACGACTGGGCTGCGTGCAGCGCGACACTGGAAACGAGCATGGAGGATGCGACCATGCAGCAACAGGCGATTCGGGAGGAGACCTTCATATTGCTCCTTTCATTTGCGTTCGATTTGTTGAGCCGACGCGGGAATCCATGCGGGATGCGACGCGCAGGCGGACTTTGCTTGCTTTCATTGCATTACGTATTATACATGCGTTTTTTAATTTTGCAATATCATCGTTTGTTAAAATTTGGAGCATTTTCGCGCAAAGATCCCTCCTTGCGAAAGCGCTGCGCCGGACGGACCGACGATTTTCATTCTTGGGAAAAATCAGCGAAGCTATTTTTTATCGCGCTGTCGGCCGAAAGCAGGCGGTTCCATAAGATGCAAGAACGCGCTCGGCGTCAAACGCGAAAAAATTCCAAACGGATGATTTGAAAAACATCATTCAAATGCTATCTTGTGAAATCATTCATCAACAAGGGAGCCAAAAAAAGAATGAAACGCACCACGTTTCTGTCCGGACTTGCGCTGCTCGTCGCGGCGGCCGGAATCTCATGCGCCGAACGAAAGCCGAAGCAGGAACCGCTTCAGATCAAGGTCGCCACGACGCGTCTGGAACCTGGACGCTTCATTCGGAAGCAACGCGTGCTCGGCACGGTTCAAGCCTATTGCGTGGCATCCATCTGCGCGCGGGTTTCCGGGAATCTCGACGACCTTCTTGTCACGGAAGGCAACGTCGTGGAGCCGGATCAGGTCCTGCTTTTTGTGGATCGGGAAAATCTGGAGAACACGGTCGCTTCGGCGGAAAAGGCCTTGAAGGTCGCGCAGGAAACCGCGAAGACCACGGAAGCCGATGTCGCCATCGCCAAATTCAAGCTCGAAAAAGCTCAGCTCGACTATGATCGCGCCGAAAAGCTGGCCAATCTTCACGCCATCTCCGTCGACGAATTCGAAAGCGCGGAGCTTGAGCTGAAAAGCGCGCGTCTCACTCTCGACAAAAGCGAGGCGGTCGCCCGCTATACCCACGCCAAGACCGTGCAGGCCGAACTCGATCTCAAGATCGCGAAAAAGAATCTGCAGGACTCCATGCCGAAACCGCCCTATCACGCAACCGTCACGACGAAATACAAGGACGACGGGGACTACGTTTCCGCCGGAACGCCTATCGTCGCCATCGAAAACGAACAGAAAAAGCGCATCGCCTGCACCATCAGCGCGATTCACTATGACGACATCGTGGACGGACGACAGGCGGACGACCCGCCCGCCGCGCTGAAAGTGGCGCCGGACCGTCCCGGAACGCAAGTCGAAATCACGCTTCGCGGATGCAAGCCGTTCCGGCGGACGATCAATACCAAGTCGCCCACCATCGACGCGACCAGCCGCACCTTCACCATTCGCGCCTACTTCCCTGACGAATTCCGCGTCCAGCGTCTCGATTCCGACGTCGCGGATCTGAATCCGGCGACCGGCATGCATGCGGACGTCGACATCATCTTCGAGGAACGCGACGGCCTCGGCCTTCCGACAGAAGCGATTCTGCTTCGTCAAGGCGGCGAGCGCTGCGTCTACGTCGTTGAGAACGGGATCGCGCGCGAGATTCCCGTGCAGGTCGGAATCGTCTCCGACGGACGTGCAGAGATTCTCAACGCCGCCGATTTGGAAGGACGCGACGTGATCGTTGAAGGATACGGCTTCGTCAACGACGGCGCGCGCGTGCTTGTGCGAAACGATCGATGAACCGACGACGACTCAGGATTCGAATGTCATGTTCTTAAGCAGCTTTTCCATTCGCAGGAAGATCGCGGCCGTCTGCTTCGTCGTCGCGCTCATGTTTCTCGGTCTCAAGGCATATCGCCATATCGGAATCGACCTTCTTCCGAAGTTCGACATCCCTTGCGTGCGAATCACGGCTGTTCATCCCGGCGCATCGCCGATCGAAATGGCGGAGGATGTCGCCCGACGCATCGAAGACGCCGTCGCGTCCATCGAGGGATTGAACCACATCGCAACCGTTTGTACGGACGACACGGCGGTCTTGACGCTTGAATTCGTCTCCGGAACGGACGTCGATCTCGTTATTCACGAAGTGCGCGAAAAGATCAACTCCGTCATGGACGACTTTCCGGACGGCGTCGAAACGCCCCTTCTTGACAAGGTCGATCTCAATGCATGCCCCGTCGTCACAATGCATCTGACCGGGACGGAGACGCTCGATCGCATGCGAGACTATGTCGACGACAAGCTTGCTGATCAGTTCTCCTGCATTCCTGGCGTCGGCAAGGTGCGCGTCCGCGGCGGCAACGAAGTGCAGCTGCACGTTCTGCTCGACCGCGACAAGCTTGCCGCCTGCAACATTTCCGTCGCCCAAGTCGTTGAGGCCCTCGCGGAAAACAATGTCAGGACTTCCGCGGGGCGCATCCGCGAGTCCGGACGCGAAACGACGATCGTTTTCGATGCCGAGTTTCCCAACATTCAGGCATTGAAGGAGTTGGAGATCGCAACCGTGCCGGACGTGCGCGTCTACCTTGGAGACGTCGCTGAAATTCAACTCATTTCCAAAGACATACGGCAGAACGCGTTCCTTGACGGATCAGATGAGGGCGTCCGCATCGATGTCATCAAGCGCAACGACGCCGATACGGACAAGGTCGTTCGCGCCGTTCGCGAAAAATTCGATTTTCTTACGGAAAACGGCATGATTCCCGGCGGCATGCGCCTTTCCTGGTTCAAAGACGACGGCTCGATCGTTCGGGAAGCAGTCGCCGACGCATGGCGATGCGTCCTGCTTGGAATCGTCCTTGTCGGTCTTCTTCTTTTACTGTTCCTGCGCGATGCGCGCGCCGCGTTCATCGCATTCGTCTCCATGCCCGTCTCCGTCGTTGCGACCTTCCTTGCCGCGGATCTTTTGAACTTTTCGTTCGACATGACAACGCTGACCGCGCTCGGGTGCGCGTCCGGAATCCTTGCGGCAAGCTCCGCGATCGTGATCGAAAGCATCGGGAGAAAGCTCCGCAGCGGACTGACTCCCGACGAAGCGGCGCGGCAAGGAACGGCGGCCGCAGCGACAGCCGTCTCCGCATCCGCTCTTTCGAACGCCGTCGTCTTCGCCCCGGTCGCGTTCATGACGACCATCGCCGGACAAATGGTCGCGCCGTTCGCAGGCGTCATGGCAGTTGCTTCGCTTGCGGCTTTGTTCATTGCCTTCACGCTGACGCCCGTTCTCGCAACAAGACTTCTTCCCCAGCAAACGGCGACGCTCCGTTTCGCCAAGGTCGTTTTCGCCGGATGGGATGCTCTTCTCGCAAAGCTGGAGAACGGATGTCTCCGTTCGATCAGGTTCGTCCGATGCCATCCGGCGACGACGCTTCTCGCCGTACTGCTCCTCTGCGCGGGCGTCTTGCTCCTCGCATGGCCGCGGACAGGATTCTCTTTCTTTCCGACGGACGACCGCAACGAACTCTCCGTAAAGCTTGAATTCCCTTCGACTGTCGCCCTCTCTCAAACGAGCGAGCGCGCGCTGGAAATCGTCCGCGATCTCGAAACGGAACTGCCGTATCTGGATCGAACCTCTCTCGTCGCAGGCAGTCGAACCGTCATGCCGGGCCAAGCCGATGAAGGAGTCCATCTAGCGGAAATCACATTGATGTTCCAGCCGAAAGGAACGCGGCCGCCCATGGATGAAATCAAGGAAACGGTTCGCGAAATTCTTTCCCGGCGGAGCGACATGCTCTTTTCTCTTGCGCTCCCGCAGGCGACGGGATTTTCAGCCTGCGAAGTCGCCGCGTGCCTGACGGGATCCAACCGCGAAGAGCTGGAACGCTTCGCGCTCATGGGAGCCGATCTGCTTCGCGAATCCGGCGTCGCGACAGACGTTGATTCGAGCGTGCGCGCGCCGAAGCCCCGCATTCTCGTGCGTCCGGACCGCCCGATTCTGAAAGGAATCGACCTTCCGGCATCCACGCTCGCCGTTTCGCTCGCGGGGTACTTCGATGGCGTCGAACGCGGCTCTTACAAGATCGCCGGGCGGAGCTACGACATCCGCATCCGCACGGCGGAACGAACCGGCTTCGGACAAATCGGCGACGTCGTCATCGGCGCTGTGAACGGCTCGCCTGTGAATCTTGACGCCATTGCGCATGCGGAAACGGAAAGCGTCCCGCTTGCGCTTCATCGTTTCGATAAGGAACGGGCCGCGTGGATCTGCGCCAATCCGGCGTCCGGATATGCGACGAGCGACGTGACGCGCATTCTGAAAACGCATCTGGAGCCGCAGCTGCCCGCGGGATTCCGCCTCGCCTTCTTCGGTCAGGCGGAAATGATGGAGGAAGGCGTCGCCGACTCGCTGGAAGCGATTCTTGCAGCGGTCGTTTTGCTCTATCTGCTCCTTGCCGGCATGACGGAGTCCTGGACGCGACCGCTCCTGATTCTCTCTTCCGTGCCGCTCGGCTTCGTCGGCCTGATTCTTGCATTCGCCATCGCGGATGTTCCCATCTCCATGGTCGGACTGATCGGCGCGATCATGACGATCGGAGTCGTCGTCGGCAATGCGATTCTCGTCATGGACGAATGCGCCGAACTGGAACGAAGCGGAATCGCACGCGACGAGGCGATGATTCAGGCGATCCGCGCGAAGTTCCGCCTTGTTCTTATGAACACGCTCGCAAGTCTCGCCGGCTTCCTTCCTATGGCATTCGGAGCCGGCATGGGTTCGGAAATCCGCGCCGCATGCGGAATCGGCGCAGTTGGCGCGATCATCTTCTCCGCCTGCTTCACGAACTTCCTGCTTCCCGCTCTTTTCTTCCTTTTCCAAGGGAAAGGAACGCGAATCGCGAAAAATCGCGAAACGGATCCTGCGTAATCGTCGGGAAGCTCTTTTCCGCTTTCCGACGCGACCTGTTTTCACGGGCTTCCGCGCCGTCCTCCAACAGAACGGAAACAAAAAGGCCGCAGCCGCTTCTCGCACGCATGCAGCAGTCGCGCAATACGCAATAAGAAATCATGCGCGCACCGCGTCCAGATCTCCGCACGCGCGTATCGCCATGGCGTGCGCCGCGACCTGCATAACGATGCGGCGGAAGTCCGCGAAAGCAAGTTGATCGCATGGCAGTTTTCAGGCGCGATCGCCATAAAAAGCCGACACGGACGCTGACGCGCTCTGCCGTTTCGCATGCAGCATGCAACGAAAGTCGTTTTCAGGAAACATTTTCGTCTTTTCAATGAAAAAAAGCATTCATAGTTTGAAAAACAAGCGTTTCAGGATTATATTTATAGGATAGCCGTTCCTGAAAAAAAGAATGGATCGCGCCAGACGGCGCATCGCCCCGAATTCCGCACGGCGCACCTCTTGAAACAAGAAAGCCGCCGCGCCTGAAACATGGAAAAACGGGATTCATCGCGCCATGCGTCTTTCCGTCGTTCGAGACGGTCGTCTTGACCGATCAAGCGAACCAATCAGGAGTGAGCGGAGACCTTGTCTTACACCAAAACAATAAGGAAGAACGAGGATTATGAACAGTAAAAATGCAATCGTCGGTCCCGAAAGCTTTCTGCTCGGCATCGAAGCGGTTTCCAAAGGGCGGCTCTTTCAGATGCTGTCAAAGAAAGCGTCTGAGCTTCCGGCCGCACAAAACGCGAAACTCACGGAATCGACCATTCTTGCGGCTGTCGAAGCCCGCGAAGAACAGGCGTCGACAGCGCTCGGCGGAGGACTGATTTTCCCGCACGCGCGAATTGGGGGCATTGACAGCCTGATCGCTGTGATCGCCACGCTCGACAAGGAGCTGGATTGCGAAAAACCGGACGACATTCCTGTGCGCGTCGCATGCTTCCTTCTGATTCCGGAAACCCAGCCGATGGAAGGTCTCCGCTTCATTTCCGCGATTGCGAAACAAATGCATGACGCATCCTTCTCTGAAAAGCTTCTCAAGGCGGCGACCGCCGACGAAGCGAACGAGCTGTTCAAGAACATCCGCATCAATGGCGACGACCCGTTGCGCGCCGCGGACATTATGATGGAGCCGCTCTGCCATGTGACGCCGGACATGCAGCTGAAGGAGGCCACCGGCGTGATGATGAAGGCGCATGAAAACATCGTCCCCGTTCTCAACGGAAAAACGCTTGTCGGCGAGATCTCATGCACGGAACTGTTCAAGCTGGGCATTCCGGACTTTTTCTCGCACCTGAAAAGCGTTGGATTCATCCGCTACTTCGATCCGTTCGAGAAATACTTCGCGGTGGAAGCCG
>CAZAAM010000019.1:0-17786 GCA_964483055.1 uncultured Victivallales bacterium | reverse complement strand
TCGGAATCAATCTCCTCCGCGAAGGCATCGATCTTCCTGAACTTCGGCTCGTCGCGATTCTTGATGCCGACAAGGAGGGCTTCCTCCGCTCTTCGCGCGCCATGATTCAGATTGCCGGACGCGCCGCTCGCAATGCCGACGGTCGCGTCATCCTTTATGCGGACGTCCTCACGGACAGCATGAAGGAGCTGATTCGCATTACCGAATCACGGCGCGCAAAGCAGATCGCCTACAACCAGGAGCATGGCATCGTGCCGCGCACCATTGTCAAACCGAAGCGCGAAACCATCGCCGAAATCATCGCGCCCATGGAGTCGCGACAAAGCGTTCATGCCTTCGCGGAGTCATCCGGAACCTATTCCGCCAATCCGCGCAACAAGGGGCGCAAGGGCGGAAAGAACTCCGGACGCAAGCGGCGCGCGATTGATGAGGACGATGCGATGACGTTGCTCGAACGCTCCGGCGCGGCAAACTTGGAAGAGCTCGTCAACGAGCTGGAAGCGCAAATGCTCGAGGCCGCAAACGCATTGGAATTCGAACGAGCGGCCGAACTCCGCGATCGCATCAAGATTCTTTCCAAGGACCTGAATGTTCCTTTCTGACTTCCGATCTTCGAATCGGCTGCTTCGATGCGCGGCGAAGAACGGGCGTTCGCATCAATTCTGATGCGGCAACGTCTCCTGACTCTTCTTTTCCGGACCATAGACGAGCCATGTTCCGCTTTCATAAAGAACGTCGCGCGGAAGCTCTTCCGGAAGACGGTCGCGGTCGCTCCGCTTTACGAATAGAACGCAATCCTTCGAATTCTTCAAGCATTCCGCAGCCTTCTCCTTTTCCGGATGCATGCGCACCCGATCGCCCAGAATGAAGTACGCCGAATACGGAGAGCGATAGAAGAAATAAAAATCGCTCGTTCCCGCCGCCGTCTCCGCCGCGCGATATGCCGCCTCCGGCATCTTGTCGAAGAATCGCGGCGCAAAGGCGATCGCGCCAAGCTGTCCCGCCGCCACGCATCCGCAAATCGCTGGAAACAGAATTCCGACCGACTTCCGGAACAATGGCGCATTCAGCATGCCCAGTTCATCCAGACGCGTTGCAATCCAGATGGAAAAGAAGGGAATCGTCGGAATCAGATAGTAAATGAGGATGCGGCTCGTCAGACAGCAGAACAGCGTGATCGAAAGGAAGGCAAGAAGCGACATTCCGACAAGCGGAGAATGCAGCTGCTCCTTCGCGAACAGCGCCTTGCGGGATTCGCGCTTCGCAAGCGGAAGGGCAAGCAGGAGGACGGCGGGCGAATTGCACAGCAGAAACCATAGAACCGAAACGCCGCGGAAGAATTCGCGCCCGCTTCCGAATTTGTCTCCGTACTCCTTGAAAAGAAATCGCTTGAAGTTCTCGTTCACGAAAAAATACTCTAAAAATTTCGGATCCGCCTTTTGCATCATCCAATACCATGGTCCCGCAATGAGACAAAAGACGATCGGACCGCAGAACCATGCATGATGCCTCAAATCGCTCCAGCGGCGGTTGATCAGCACGTATAGAAATATGGGCATGCCCGCAAACAGAATCGCGATCGGTCCTTTCGCAAGCATTCCAAGGCCAAGAAACGCAAACAGGGCGATGCTCGCGCCCTTCTTCGAACGACCCGGCGATGCGCGATCAAACAGCATGTAGGAAAAGACCGCGCCTGCAATGGAGAAGGCCAACGCCATGTCCGTCATCGCCAGGCCGGCAAAGACGTAAAAGATGAAAGAGAAGCCTAGCAGAAGCGTCGCAACGGATGCAACGTTGGACGAGGCCAGACGCCGCGTCGTCGCCCAAGTCGCGACAAGCAACGCTATGGAAAAGAGAAACGCCGGAAGCCGAACGGCGAACTTGCCCGTTCCGAACAGTTCTCCAGCCAAGCCTCCAAGCCAAAAGTAAAGAGGCGGCTTGCCGTCGAACGTCGTCGGCGCGCCATTGTGAATCAAGGTGGGACGCAGATAATCTCCGGAATCCGTCATGATGCGGCAGATCAGCGCATAGCGCGCTTCCGAAGGATCCGCAATGGGAATCACCGCGTTCAGCACAAGACGGACAACCAGAAGAATCAGCAGAAGAACCAACGGCTTGAACAATGATGAAGAGCGCTGAATCATTTTCATCTCATCTTCCTTTGCGATTGCGAGCGGTCCGGCGCAGAGGTAACGCGAACCTCCAACCGCCACTGCGGCCTGCGGACAGTCAACTTGCCGTGCGTCCAAAGAATCATGACCGTCGTCGGCGAAATCCGCCATTCGAGTTCGATTTTTCCGTATTTTTCGCCGCCGTAGGAGATCCGGATCTCCGGCTTCTGCGTGCGGATGATCCGTCTGTGCTGCTCCCTCAGACGCGGCAGATTCGCTTGCGAGACGAACTGTTGCGCATGGTAGACGATCGCGTCGATCTCCTCTTGTGTGAGCTTGTCGCTTTCCGACGGCTCATACTTGGGATCCACATAGATTTCCGAATCGATCCCGTCGGAGCATGATGCGGCGACGAGACACGTCGCGGCGAATGCAAGCAGAATCAGATCCTTCCGCGGCTTCATCCTGTCTATTCTCCTGTCTTCAATGATTGGGCGTCCATGCCGCCCGCGCATCAAGAAACGTCGAGCGGAAGATTGATATTCATGGCATGTCGGGGCGTCGTCTAAGGTTCTTTCGAGTTCTTCTCCGGCGAATCGGGAGGAAACATTCTTTTCAAATGCGCTCGCAGCGCGTCGCGCACAAAAATTCCGGTCGCCTTCTTGTTCGATTGCGGATCACGCGCGATTTTCGCAAGAACAGGAAAGCGTCCTCCAGCGCCGCTTGCCGCAAAAGATCCGAACGCATAGATCCTGCGTCCGTCCTTTTCCGTCGAAACGTCGGCGTTTCGGAATTCGACCATGCGAGATTCCGGGAACTCATTTCGCTTCTGTTCCGCGCGAATCGCTTCCAGCTGCTCTTCCGTCAGAGAAAGCAGAATGATTTCGTTTTCATAGGGAACCAGCCGAAACAGCGTCGCTTCGTCGATCGGCCCCGGCTGCGTTTCGAACGCGCACAGAGTGGAGCTGAACGCGCCGGACGAGGCTGCCGCACGCGCCATGGATTCCGCCAGCAAATCCGCTAAGAGACACGGAACATCCGCGCCTTTCATCGGTCCGAGCGGAAATGGAAGGACCGCGACTTGACGGCTCTGCGCCGCAGCGGCTTTTGCCCGGACATCCGCAAAGATCGGCTGCAGAAGCTCCGACTCCGGTTCGTCCGCCGCCGTTTCCGTGCGAGAGATGAAATCCGGCCTTTCTTTCCCCTTGTTGCAAAGAACGACGGCGAATCCTTCTCCGTGCGGCGGCGCCTGTACGAACCATGCTCCGCCGGCGAACGCCTTGCCTGGAGAGGTTTGATGCGAGTGTCCGGCAAGAATCAGGTCGATCTGCGGAAATCGCGACGCCAGAGTCGGCATCGAAAAACGTTCTCCGCCGTCCCGATGCAACCGCCCGGATGCGAACTCGCCAAGATGAATGGCGAGAACGATCAAATCCGGGCGGGCTTCCATGATTTCCGGCATGATTCGATCGAGCGCCGTTTCCGGGGACTCCGTTTCCACGCCGCGCAACGCGTGCTCCGGAATCCACTGCTCCAAGTATGGCGGAATGATTCCTATCACGGCGACTCGGAGTCCTCCTCGATGAATCATGCGCCAGCCGGGCAGCTGAACTCCGTTCAGTTTCAGGTTCGCCGCAAGCGTCATGCCGGCGAAGGATTGAATATGCCGCGACAGAACATCCGACCCGTAGTCGAAATCATGATTGCCGGGAATCCATGCGTCGCATCCTGCGACTGACAGCGCGCGAATCATGGAATCGCCTCGATCGAAGGTCATATGGAGCGTTCCCTGCGTCAGATCGCCGCAGTCGATCCAAAGAACGTTCTCGGCGCCGAATTCCTTTCGAATCCGGTCGATTCCGGAAGCGATGCGCAGAATGCCCGGTCTGCCGGACTCTTCGATCGAGCCGTGAAGATCTGTCGTTTGGACGATCACAAGCGCTGCTGCGTCGGCGGACAGCGAAAACAGCGAAAGCAAAAGAATACGGAAAAGACGGCGCATGAGAAAATGAATTCGTTTCAGTTTGCGGAGTTTCCTGTTTACTTTAACACATTTTTGATGAAATGCAAGGTCTCGGCGCTCATTTCCCCTTGACACGAACGCTCGATATGGTATTGTATGAATGCGCTGGAAACGCGCATGAACGCCGCATGCGCAATCAGGCGTCGACGGACTCGGTCTCCTTCGTGCCGCCGCAGAAAAAGGAAAAACGCACATGAACATCGCATCCAACGTATTAGAGCTGATCGGAGACACGCCGCTCGTCCGCATCAACGCGCTTAATCGCGGCTCCGCCGAAGTCGTTGCAAAACTCGAATCCTTCAATCCCGGAGGAAGCGCCAAGGATCGCATCGGAATCTCCATGCTCCGCGCCGCTCGTTCGCAGGGTTTGATTCAGGATGGCGCGACGATCATCGAACCGACCTCGGGCAACACCGGAGTCGGACTTGCGGTCGCCTGCTCCGTGCTCGGATATCGATTGATTCTGACCATGCCGGAAACCATGAGCGTGGAACGTCGAAGACTGGCGGCGGCTTTCGGCGCGGAAGTCGTGCTCACGCCGGGAGCGGCAGGCATGCAGGGAGCCGTCGACAAAGCCGTCGAACTCAAGAGCTCCACGCCAAATTCCTTCATTCCTCAGCAGTTCGAAAACGGAGCCAATCCCGCCGCTCATTTGAATACCGCCAACGAAATTTGGCGGGACACGGATGGACGGGTCGACGCCTTTGTCGCGGGCGTCGGCACGGGAGGGACGATCTCCGGAGCCGGTCGACGCCTTCGGGAACTGAATCCGAACGTCTGGCTCGCCGCAGTCGAGCCGGCTGACTCTCCGTTGCTCTCCAAGGGCAAGGCCGGTCCGCACAAGATTCAGGGAATCGGCGCGAACTTCGTGCCGAAGATTCTCGATCGCTCCCTGCTTTCCGAAGTGATCGACGTCTCCGCCGAAGACGCAGGCGAAACGGCGCGCGCCGCTGCGCGAAAGGAAGGAATCCTGATCGGCATTTCCGGAGGCGCAGCTCTTTTCGCGGCTCTCCGGCTTTCGGAATCCGGCCGCTTCGACGGCAAACGCATCGTCGTTCTGCTCCCCGATTCCGGCGAACGCTATCTCTCGACGTGGCTCTGGGACGCAAACGCATAAAACGACGCGCATTCCTCTCGCGCCCGACATGAAAAAAATCCCGGAGGCTTTTCAAGTCTTCCGGGATTTTTTCTTTTGCAATTCCGCAATTCGAACGTCGGCTCAGCGCAACTCCACTTTGAGTCCTTCCGCCAAGCGACGGCGCAGCTTTTCGTAAAGCTCGTTCACCTCTTCGTCCGTCAGCGTTCGTTCCGAAGAGCGGAAAACGAACGAGTAGGCAAGACTCTTGCGGCCTGGACCGAGAGTCTTGCCCTCGAACACGTCGAAGATCGATGCCGACTCCAGATATGGAATGCGCTCCTTGCGAATGAATTCCAAAACCTTCCCGTTCGTCAGGCTGGTCGGAGCTATAAATGCGATGTCCCGCGTCACGCTCGGGTAGAGCGAGATAGGCATGTAATACTGCGAACGTTCCTTCGCCGCAAACAGGCGATCCAGCTGCACAATGGCGACGAACAGCTTCGAACTCAGGCGCATGCCCTTTGTAAGGAAGGGGGCGACCTCGCCAAGAACGCCGGCTTCCTTGCCGTCGATCAGGAGCTTCGCGCAGCACGTCCGCACAAAGCGCGGATCCTCCGCCGGCACGAATGCATAGGATGCCAAGCGCCTCTTCATCAGGATCGCTTCAAGCACGCCCTTCAAATCAAAGAAATCAAGCTGGATGCAACGCTCCGTCGAATACCGTTCCGGATGGACGCAGCCTGTGATTCCGATCGCCAGCTCGTCCCGTTCCTCCGGAAATTTTTCCGGATTGGCGCAGAAGGCATGACCGATTTCGAACAGCCCCATATTGGGATTCTTCCGGGCGACGTTATAACGGACGGCGTTGAGAAGTCCAGGAAGCAGAGAGGGGCGCATCACCGCAAGTTCCGCGCTGATCGGGTTGCTGACGCGAATCAAATCCGACGCCGCGAATTCTCCGTCCTTCGTCGCGCCTTCTTCATCCATCATGCTGACGCTGACGATTTCGAACAGGCCGGCGTAGGCAAGTTGCGTGCGCAGCTCTTCGATGCGCTGGAACGCGTCCTTGTCGAAATCCGCCTGCGTCGCTTTGATCGGCACGTCCGGGAGCTTGTCGAGTCCATGGATGCGAGCGACTTCCTCCGCAAGATCCGCCGACTCCTTCACGTCAAGCGCGCGCCATGTCGGAACGGCGAACGAAGAACCCGATACCGAGTCGCGAACGCGCTCGAAGCCGAGACTGGTCAGAATCTCGTCGATTCGCGCATTCGAAACATCCATTCCGAGCAGGCTGCGGATCCGGTCGTACTTCATGTCGATGACGCGCGGCGACGGCATCGGCTCCTCGGCGTGCGCCCAGCCTGCCGGACGGCCTCCGGAAAGCGTAATGATCAGTTCCGCCGCTCGTTTGCCCGCCGCTTCCACCATGCCGCGATCCACGCCGCGCTCATAGCGATACGAGGCGTCCGTGGACAGTCCCGTCCGGCGCGACGTCGCTCTCACGGTTGCAGGATCGAACCAGGCGCATTCCAAAATCATATCCGTGGTGTCCGGCATGATGCCGGAATATTCGCCGCCCATGACGCCCGCGATGGCGACCGGCTTTTGCGCATCGGCGATCACAAGGTCGTCCGGCGTGAGCTTGTAGGTCTGACCGTCGAGCGCCACGATGGATTCGCCCTGCGCGGCGCGGCGAACGACGATGCGTTCTCCGGCAAGATAGCGCAGATCGAACGCATGAAGCGGGCAGCCCAGCTCCATCATGACGAAGTTGGTGATGTCAACGATGTTGTTGATCGGGCGGATTCCCACGGCGCGAAGCGCGTCCTTCATCCAATCCGGGCTTTCCTGAATCTTCACGTTCGTGAATTTGAGGGCCTTGTAGAACGGGCAGAGATCCGGAGCTTCCACCGAAACAAAGTCCATGCATGCGCCGGAATCCATAAGCAGATCTTCGATGCGCGGGAAATGCAGCGCGCCCCCTGTCAAGGCGGAAATGTCGCGCGCGACTCCGTAATAGGAAAGCCAGTCCGGACGGTTCGGCGTGATTTCGACCGTATAGACGGTGTCCGTCGGCACGTAATCCTGAAGCGGAGCGCCGATCTTCCAGTCCTGAGGAAGGATCATCAGACCGCCATGCTCTTCGCTCAATCCGAGCTCGCGCTCCGAACACATCATGCCGAACGATTCCGCTCCGCGAATCTTGCTCTTGCGAATCGTGAACGTCGAATCCCCGTCCGGGAAGACCGTTCCGATGCGCGCTAGAGGGACGACGTTCCCCGCATCGCAGTTCGGAGCGCCGCAGACGATTTGAAGAGTCTCTCCGCCGGCGTCGACCTGGCAGATGGAAAGATGATCGCTGTTTTCATGCTTGGCGCGGGAAAGAATCTTCGCAACGACGACGCCCTCGGGAATTTTTCCGCGCGTTTCGATCTCTTCGACTTCCAGCCCCGCCATCGTCAGCTTTTCCGCCAGTTCGGCGGGCGTCAGGTCGAAATCGACGTAGTCATGCAAGGTACGATAAGAAAGTTTCATGACGGCACCTTAGAATTGTTTGAGGAAGCGCAGGTCGTTGTCGGAGAAGATGCGCAAGTCGCTGATGCGGCGCTTCAGCATCGTCAGCCGCTCCAGACCGAATCCGAACGCGAAGCCCTGCACCTCGTCCGGATCGAAGTTCACATTGCGAAGCACCTGCGGATTCACCATGCCGGCTCCGGCGATCTCCAGCCAGCCTGAATTCTTGCAGACGCGGCAACCCTTGCCGCCGCACATCACGCAGGAAAAATCGCATTCCACGCTCGGTTCCGTGAATGGGAAGAAGTGCGGACGCATGCGAACCTTCATGTTCGAACCAAAGAATTCCTGCGCGAACTTCATCATCGTGCTCTTAAGATCCGCCAGCGAAACGCCGCGATCCACATACAGCCCTTCGATCTGGTGAAAGTGCACGCCGTGCGTCGCGTCCGGCGTGTCCCGTCGGTAGCAGCGCCCTGGCGAAACGACGCGCACCGGCGGCTTGCCCGCTTCCATCATCGTACGGATTTGCACCGGACTCGTCTGGGTGCGGAGAAGACGGCCGTCCGGGAGATAAAAAGTGTCGGAAGGATCGCGCGAGGGGTGATTGTCCGGGGCGTTCAGCGCGTCGAAATTGTGCCAGACGTCCTCAAGTTCCGGTCCCGTGACGGCAATGAAACCCATACGCCGGAAAATCGCGCAGCATTCGTCGATCGTCTGGCTGACGGGATGCTTGCGTCCGAGAGCCCAAATGCGGCCCGGAAGCGTGACATCCACCGCCGTTTCCGATTCCGACTTGCGTTCAGCAAGATGTTCCCGCGCGGCGTCCAGAGCCGCCTTGATCGCGTTCTTCACGTCGTTGAACTCGATTCCGGCTTCCCGCTTGCCTTCGCGCGGCACTGCGCTCATCTGCGGACTCAGCGCAGTGATCGCGCCGTTGCGTCCGAGCGTCCGATTCTTGACCGCTTCGACATCGGCCTCGGTCGATGCTTTCTTCAGCGCATTCAGCGCGTCGTCGCGAATGCTACGAAGCTCCTTCAGCAGTTGTTCGAGCAGCATGTTTGATTTCACTCCTTCCAAGCGAAAAAAACGCAGGTCTGCCGTGAAAGCGGCAGCCTGCGCGAAATTTGTTTGTTCGTTCGGCGATTCGAACCGGGACGAAGCGGCCGAGCTTCGACCTGTTCCGGCGGAACCGGTCAGCAGGCGGCCTTCGCTTTTTCAAGCAAGGCCTTGAACGCGGACGGATCCTGCACGGCAAGATCGGCAAGAACCTTGCGGTTCAGGCTGATCTGCGCCTTCTTCAAGCCGTCCATGAACTTGCTGTAGGTGCAACCGTTCTGGCGGCAGGCCGCATTGATGCGGACCGTCCACAAACGGCGATACTGGCGCTTCTTCTGCTTGCGGCCCACGTAAGCGTGGGAATCCGCCTTGTCAATCGCATCATATACGGTGCGGATGCGCTTCGAGCTGGCTCCATAAAAACCTTTCGCGCGTTCCAACGCGCGTTTCCGGCGTTTCCGGGAAGGCACTGCCAATGTGACTCTCATGATTCAGTTCTCCAATTTCCGTGTTGTTCCGCTCAGCCGTAGGGCAGAGCCTTCTTGACTCTCTGCGCATGGGCGGGCGAAAGAGCGCCCGGCGCGCGCATCGCGCGCTTCTTCTTCGCAGACTTGTTGGCCATCAGGTGGCGACGGCCCGGCTTGGCGAACTTGTACCCGCCGGATGCAGTGCGCTTCACTCGCTTCGCAATGCACTTGCGTGTCTTCAGTTTCGGCATCGTTTCGTTCTCCTTTGATCTGGGTTGAACTTCGCGCTGAACGGGCAGACGCCTGCCCGGCCCTGTTCAGCGGCCGCCCTTCGGATTGAAGGACATGTTGATATTGCGTCCGAGCAGCTTGGCGGGGGATTCCACCACCGCGCAGTCGGAAAAGTCGTTCACGATCCGTTCAGCCAGCTCGAAGCCCATTTCCGGATGCGCCAGCTCGCGCCCGCGGAACATGATCGTCACGCGCAGCTTGCAGCCTTCCGCAAGAAACGCTTTCGCATGGTTGACCTTGATCGAATAGTCGTTCGTGTCGATGTGAAGGCGGAACTTGATTTCCTTGATCTTCTGCGAACTCTGATTCCGTCTCTGCTCCTTAAGCTTTTTCTTCTGTTCATACAGGAGCTTCCCGAAATTCATGATGCGGCAGACCGGAGGATTGCTCGATTCCGACACCAAAACCAAATCCAGTCCGGCGTCCTGCGCGGCCTGGCATGCGGCGGCAAGACGCATCACGCCCAGCTGCTCGCCATTGGCTCCGATCACGAGAAGATCGCGATCCGCATAAATGCGGTCATTCATTTTCAAAGGCTTAGCGATAACATCACCTCGATTGGTTCGGATTGTCGTTATAAGTGCATTCGTTTACTATAGCACGTCAAATTTTATTTTCAAGGTCGCAGTTCAATTTTTCGAGCAATGCATCCAGCTTCATGGAGCCGAGCTGGTCCTCGCGGCGGGAACGAACCGAAAGCTCCTGCGTCTGCTGTTCCTTGTCCCCGACGATCGCCATGTATGGAATGCGGGCAAGGCGCGCGTCCTTGATTTTCGCGCCCATGCTGGCGGACTTGAAGTCCGCCGTCGCCTGGAAGCCGGCCTTCTTGAGAGCGTCGACGATTTCGGCCGCGTAGTCATGCTGTCGTTCCGTGATCGGAATCACGCGGATCTGCTCCGGCGCGAGCCACAGGGGAAACGCTCCCGCATAGTGCTCGATGAGAATGCCGAAGAAGCGCTCCAGCGAACCGAACAAGGCGCGATGCACCATGTACGGCTGATGCTGAAGCCCGTCCGCGCCGATGTAATGAATGTCGAAGCGCTCCGGCAGGTTGAAGTCGAACTGAATCGTCGACGTCTGCCATTCGCGGCCGATCGCATCCTTGATCTTCAAATCGATCTTCGGTCCATAGAAGGCGCCGCCTCCCTCGTCCACCTCGTAGGAAAGACCGCTTGCTTCGATCGCGCTGACCAGCGACTTCTGCGCCTGCTCCCAGCGGGCGGGATCGCCGACCGCCTTTTCCGGGCGAGTGGAGAGATACGCCTTGATTTCCTTGAACTGGAATGTCTTCCAAATGTAAAGACAGAAATCGAGCACTTCCTTCACTTCGCCTTCGATCTGTTCCGGCGTGCAGATGATGTGCGCATCGTCCTGCGTGAAGCCGCGCGCCCGCATGAGACCGTGCAGAACGCCGCTCTTTTCATAACGATACACCGTTCCAAGCTCGGCCCAGCGGCATGGGAGCTCGCGATAGCTCCGAACGCGGCTCTTGTAGATTTCGATGTGGAACGGACAATTCATCGGCTTGACGTAGTAGTCCGTGTCGTCGATATCCATCGGCGAGTACATGCTTTCCTTGTAGAAGCCGAGATGTCCGCTCGTTTCCCAAAGCTGGCTTCGCCCGATGTGCGGCGTATACAGCAGGTCGTAGCCGTGCGCCAGATGCTCCTTCCGCCAGAACGTTTCGATCACGTTGCGGATGAACGCTCCGCGCGGATGCCAAAGAACAAGACCGGGGCCGACCGTTTCCGAAATGCTGAAAAGATCGAGCTCGACGCCCAGCTTGCGATGATCGCGCTTCTTCGCCTCCTCCACCTGCTGCAGATAGGCGTTCAGCTCCTTCTTGTCCGGGAACGCCGTTCCGTAAATGCGCTGGAGCATAGGATTCTTTTCGTTGCCGCGATAATAGCTTCCCGCGACGCTCAGCAGCTTGAACGCGCCGATGTCCCGGGTGTTCTCCACGTGCGGACCGCGGCAGAGATCGACGAAGGCGCCGCACTCGTAAAAGGTGATTTCGCTGCCTTCCGGGATGTCTGCAAGACGTTCAAGCTTGTATTTCTGTTCGCGCGCCTTCAACGCCGCCTCGGCGTCCGCGCGCGTCATTGTCGTTCGGATGAAGGGGAGGCGCTTGTTGGCGATTTCAATCATCTTTTCTTCGATTTTCGCCAGATCGTCGGCGTTGAGCCGGACAGAAAGGTCGAAATCATAGTAGAATCCGTCCGCCGTCGCGGGACCAATGTCGAATTTTGCATCCGGATACAGTTCCTGAACGGCAGCCGCCATGACGTGCGCAGCGCTGTGCCGAATGGTCTCCAAGGAATATTTTCCCATTTTTACAAAATCCTTACATGTTGAAATGACAATGACGCAATCCTATACTATACACCGCGCCAGGCGGAAAGTCAATGCGCGTTCCCGTCTTCCGCCGAAAGAAAACGCCTTCTTCCGGAGCGAGGCGAAACAGACCTGCAGCGTTGCGAGAGTGCGCTCGCGCATGCTTTCGCAAAGGAATGAAACAAAGGAAGAGGCTCTCTTCAAAATCCGTTCAGGAAACGATCGTGCCGACGGAAAAGTCGCCGGACAGCACGCGTCCCAGAGCGCCCGGTTCGCTGAAGTTGCAGACGACGAGCGCAAGCTTGTTGTCCGCGCATAAAGCGAATGCGGAGGCGTCCATGATGCGGAATCGCCCCTCCACGGCCTGCGCGAACGTCAGCTCGTCGAACTTCTTCGCGGTCGGATCCTTCGTCGGATCCGCCGTATAGATGCCGTTGACCTTGGTCGCCTTGACGACCGCCTCGCAATTCGATTCCAGCGCGCGGAGAGCCGCGGCTGTGTCCGTCGTGAAATACGGACATCCGGTGCCGCCGGCGAAAATCACAAGATCGCCGTTCGCAAGCTGCTGCAACGCGGCCTCGCGATCGAACGCCGGAGCGAACGGCCGCAGATCCGCAGACGCATGGATATGCGCCGGAACTCCGGCGCGGCGAAACGCATCCTTCAGACAAAGAGCGTTCATGACCGTCGCCAGCATGCCCATGCGATCCGCCGTCACACGGTCCATTCCGGTCGCTCCGGCTCCGCGCCAAAGGTTTCCTGCTCCGACGACGAGCGCGATCTGCACGCCGAGGCTTCTCGCCTCCGCGATTCTCGCCACCGTGTCCTCCACGGCCTTCGGGTCATATCCGTGCTCTTGGCCTCCCTTCAACGCCTCTCCGCTGATTTTCAAAAGAATCCGATGATATCGAAGCCCGTTCGTCTCCATGACTGTTCCGCTCCTTCCTTGCTTGCTTCCATTCGATTCATTTTTTTCCGTTGATCGATTCCCGCTTTTTATTGAACCGTGGCGAGTCAACGCTTCGAACGCCGATCACGCCCTTGGGGCGCCTTCGCGTCTCCATGCGGCCCCTTCTTTCCGTCTCGCCCTGCGCCGCCGCGTCCGCGTTCGGATTCTCCGCGCCAGTCGCGCTTGCGACGAAGCATGTTGCGTTGCGGACGACGTTCGGCAAGACCGCGATTGACCTGAATCGGCTCGCCGTCCGCGGTTTCGCCCGCGCAGTACATCGCGGCGCCCATGGTCATGGGGAGAGGAATGTAATCCTGCACCTGCTGCGGACTCCAGTTGTGACGGGCGAGATAGTCGTCCACGACGCGCATTTCCTTCTCCGTGCAGCCGGGAAAGTTGGAAATGAACAGGGGAATCAGGTACTGCTCCTTGCCGATCTCCTTGCAAATTCGGTCGAACATCGTCTTGAATTTTTCGAATTCGTCCGGCTTTCCCTTGCGCATCAGGCGAAGGACGCGGCCGTCCAAATGCTCCGGCGCGACCTTGACGTGACCGGAAACGTGCTTGCGTATGATTTGCTTGGTAAGCTCCGGCTGGAGAAGCGCCACGTCCAGACGAATCCCGGAATTGATGAAAAGCTTCTTCACGCCGGGAATCTTCAGAATCCTGTTCGTCAGGGAGAGCAGCGGCTTCTCGTCCGCGCAATAGTTGGGACAGCGCGACGGAAACATGCAGGAGACGCGGCGGCATTTCCGGCAAAGCTCCTCCTTCGCGGGATGATGGCCGTAGATGTTCCCCGCCGCGCCGCCGATGTCCGTGATCGTGCCGCGAAAGAACGGCTGGCGCGTCAGCCTTTCCACGCTTCGAAGGACGCTCGCTTCCGTGCGGGAGACCAAATGCCGCCCCTGATGCGTCACCAGTCCGCAGAAGGCGCATCCGCCGGGACAGCCGCGAACGACCGGAATGCTCGTCTTGATCGTTTCGAAGGCTGGAATCGGCTCCTTGTAGGAAAAATGCGGCGTGCCGACGTAAGGCAGTTCGCAGACATGATCGAACTCCTCCGGCGTCAGCGGCGGCTGGGGCGGCTCGACAAGCACGATGCGATCACCGACGCGCTGAATCAGGCGACGTCCGCACCATGGATTCATTTCGTTTTCCACAAGCTTTGTCGCGCGCATGATGGCCGTCCGGTCGTCGCGAATCTCTTCATAGGAGGGCAGCTCCACGACGGACTCGTCGACGACGAAAGCGGCGGACTCCTTCGCGCCCAGGAAGCGCGCCGTGCCTCGTATGCCGTCAAGCGGACGGCCGTCCCGAAGACGCGCATACGTCTCCAAAGAAGCCCGCTCGCCCATGCCGTAGATCAGGAGATCCGCCTTCGACTCCACAAGCGCCGAGGGACGCATCTTGTCCTGCCAGTAATCGTAATGCGCCACGCGCCGCAGACTGACTTCCACGCCGCCCATGACGACCGGGACGCCGGGAAAGGCGGCCCGGCAAAGCTGCGCGTAGACCGTCGCCGCGTGCGGCGGTCGCGTTCCCGTGCGGCCGCCCGGCGAATACATGTCATGATGGCGCAGACGACGACCCGCCGTATAGATGCAGACCATGGAGTCCATATTGCCGCTGGAAACGGCGCAAGCGACCTTCGGACGTCCGAAACGCTTCACGGAATCCGGATTCCTCCAGTCCGGCTGTGCGACGATCGCGACGCGGAATCCCGCATCCAGCAGCACGCGTGCAATGACCGGCGGTCCAAAACTGGGATGATCCACGTAGGCGTCCCCGTCTACGATCAGAATATCGATGGAGTCCCACCCTCTGGCGGCGACTTCCTCCGAAGTCATGGGGACGAATGCGGTCAGTTGATCTTTGGTCATGAAGCGAAACTCCTGTTTCATTACTATACTCTTTTTCGCCGGAATCTTCAACCGGACAGCACGATTTTTTTGAAAGAGCCCTTGATTCCAGAAGAAGACGGGCTATATTTTCCGCCATTATGGAAGATGTCCTCACCAGCCTGAAGAATCCGAAGATCAAGTATGCGCGCGGCCTGCGGGAACGCAAGGAGCGCGATCGTCTCGGCGTCACCCTCCTGGAAGGCTACCGCGAATTGTCCCGCGCGCTCGCCGCCGGCATGAAGTTTCGCGAAGTCTTCTTCTGTCCCGAGCTCTTTCTCGGCGAGAACGAACCGGCTCTTCTCGCCGCTCTCGCCGCTGCGGGTGCGACCAACTTCCGCTGCTCGGCGGACGTCTTGCGAAGCCTTGCCTACCGCGACCGCCCGGAAGGGCTGATCGCCGTCATTGAAATCCGCCGCAAGACGCTTGCGGAAATTCCCAGAAAGGCGGACGGACTCTATCTCGTCGCGGAAACCATTGAAAAACCCGGCAATCTCGGTTCCATGCTCCGTAGCGCGGACGCGGTCGGCGCAACGGCGGTCATCGTCTGCGACAAGCAAACGGACATGTTCAATCCCAACGTCATCCGCGCCAGCACGGGCGCAATCTTCAACGTCCCGCTCGCCGAAGCGACCAATGAAGAGGCGCTCGCATGGCTCAAGAGCGCCGGAATACTGACGCTCGCCGCCACTCCGCATACGGACAGGAACTTTACCGACGCCGACATGGCGCACGGGGTCGCGATCGCCGTCGGCGCAGAGCAGTTCGGCCTTTCCCCGTTCTGGATGGATTCCGCCGATCAAAAGGTCGTCATCCCGATGCTTGGGCGCATGGATTCCCTCAACGTCGCGACAGCCGCGACCATTCTTCTTTACGAAGCGGCGCGCCAGCGTCATTGGAAGTCTTCCGCCGCCCTTTGACGCATCCGCGCGGAAAAGACGATTCGCCGGGAACACGCGCGACAAAAACAAAGATTGTCCCCTTTTGCAAAAGAGACGTAAAATCACGAAGGAGACTGTCCCGAATTCCCGCGACGACGTCGAACGAAGTCGAAGCGGCAGCGCATTCTCCGTCCAAATTCTACGGCTCTTCCGCGCGGCGCAGCAGCTCGTCCTGAAACGGCTTCGTGTAGAACTGCCCGCAGTGTCCGCCCTCGGCGAACCATGTGACGCGGTCGCCGAACGTAGAGTCAAGAAGCGTCCGATCGCGACGATTGAGCAGGATGTCGTCCAGGGAATGAAGCAGTCGGACGCGCGGATTCTCCTTGAGTCCCGGCGCAATGACGCGCAGGCTCGTCTTCTGAATCACGGTCTCGATATCCGTTTCCGGCTCGTCCAGTCCAGGCATCACGTATTCGCGCGCATATTGTTCGAAGTCGATTTTGTCCAATCGCTTGTAAAGCTCTTCGCGATTGAGGACGGTGCAAGGCTCCGTCAAATGTGCGAACGGGACGCGCTTATGACGCGTTAAAATCAGCTCCGGGATGAAGGTGCGGAAGTTCGCACCGATGAAGTATGCCGCGATTTCCTTGTCCGCGGACGGCGGCGGCGTGAACGTCTCCGGCCTGTCCGGATCGTAATGCGGAATCGTCCTGCCATCCATCGACTCCATGACAGAGCCTGTGAAATTCAAGATGCGCTCGGTCATCTCCTGCGCCGTCCAGTTGCGCGTATTGTTCAAGCATGCCTCGGCGATTCGGTATCCGTAGCCAAGATCGGCCGGCGGATTGCAGAGAAGATAACGGTCGATGCCGAGTCCGTCGCCCGTCTTCGCTTCGAGATCCGCCAAAAACGCGGCATGGAAAGCGCCCATCGACCAACCCGCGACGACGATGCGCGGAGCGACGATTTTTCCGTCTTCGCGCAGATCTTCGAAGACGCGTTGCAGCACGCGTTGCAAATGTGCGGCGTCCTCCGGCGCATAGCCGGGAAACTTCGCCCCCGTCGACTCAAAAAACCGCCAGTTGAACATGCTGTCCATCGTGACGACGCGGTATCCGGCATTATGGAAAAGCTCTGCGAACGCAAGCGCCATGGATCCGTCTCGGATGCTGTTGAGACCCGGCAGAATCACGACAAGCTTCTCCGGACGCGGAATCTCGGCGCCGTCCCCGTCCTTCTCCGGTTCCGGCGCATTCCAATAAAGATATTTGAAGTTCGGAAGATCGTCTCCGAAGGAAATCGAACGCGTCCGAGCCTCGCTTTCAAAGTCGCCGTTGAACAGAGAAAGGCGGATGAACCATTCGTCGTTGTCGCGCTGGACGACATTGTACAGATATCGCACGGAATCGAGCGAAGGGCCGAGCGGACGATAGCCCGGAATGGAAATGACTTTTCCGGAAAGTCCTTTTGTGGAAAGCGGAGCTCGCTCCGGCGGAAGCTCCGCCTTGGCGAACCCTTCTTCCAAATGACGGTACATCCAGTTCCGAAGCTGAAGCTGCCGCATCGTTGTCAGCCCCTGATAATATGTGCGATAGGGATCGACGGATCCGCGCAAGGCGCGTTCATACCGCGGCTGCGCCGCGATCGCCTCGTTGACATAGGTCCAGCTGGAATAGGGAATGTATGTCCGCAAGTCCAGAAAAAAGTCCGGAATCAGGCAAAGCGCGTCGCGGACGTTCGTCGTCGAGGAAAAGGGAAGGACAAGGCGACATCCGGGACCGACGCCCCAGCTTTCCAGCATGCATCCGAAATCGGACTCCGTCCCATGAATGTTCCACCATTTCTCCGCCGGATCGAACAGTCCGAGCAGGCCGACGGTAAGATTGATGCCGAAGCGCGCGGTTTCGTCTCCGGCCATGCTCCATTTCCCCTGTCCGCAGAGCGTCAAAGCGCGACGCGGCCAGCCGAGATTGTCGCAAACGCGATTGAGACAGTCGATGAACGGACGCGGAAAGATCGTTCCCCAAAGCCAGCCGACAGGACGCACCAGATACTCCATGCTGAAGTCGGTGACCGCGAACATGCTCCGGTTGAAGCCCTCCAGCGGGTCGTCTCCGGCAATCTCATGCTCCAATGCCTGCAAGGTCCATGCCTCGCGTGCGGCCCGCTCCGTCGTCTCGG
>CAZAAM010000018.1:0-17902 GCA_964483055.1 uncultured Victivallales bacterium | reverse complement strand
GAAGAAATGAGAAAAACCCCACTGAATCGGAATGCGACGCGCCCCGTTCGTTTCGTCGCTCGCCCAAAACTCCTCGAAGAAACGCATCGTTCCGACGTCCGCGCGCCCGCCGCCGGAGGCGCAGAGCTGAAAGATCACGTGCGGAAAGTCTTTGCGAAGGCGAGCCATGACCTCCAGCACGCCATTGTTGTGCGCATCGGAGTCCGTCCCCCTGGGAACTACTTCCCGCATGTTGTGATCCCACTTGACATATTCGATTCCGGGATTGGCCTTCAGAACATCGGCGATGGCATGATAAACGTATTCGCGGACCTCAGGTCTCGCCAGGTCAAGCATCAGTTGCGTTCCGCCGCGCCCGTAGAGAAGCGGCTTGCCCTCTTCGTGCACGACCCAGTCCGGATGCGCCTCATAGAGCTCGCTCCTGGAGTTGACCATTTCCGGCTCGAACCAAAGACCGAATCGCATATCGTTCTTCCGGCATTCCTCGATCAACGGCGCGAATCCGTTCGGCAGCTTGCGCGTATCGACCTTCCAATCGCCGAGCCCGCCGGAGCATTCCTTCGTCCGCGGATGCTTCCCGCCGAACCAGCCGTCGTCCAAAACGAACATTTCCGCCCCCAGGGAAGCGGCGTCGCGAATCATTCGCAGGACTTCCTCCTCGGATACGTTTGTTCCGATCCCCTCCCAGCTGTTCAGAACGACCGGACGCTCCTCCTGCGGATTGAAGAAGCCCCCCTGATCGCGCATAAAGCGATGAAAACCTCTGGAAACCGCCCCCTTCCCGCTTGGCGAATAGCAGAACAGCAACGCGGGCGACACATATTCTTCTCCGGGCGAGAGACGAACCGTCTCTTCCAATGCGCCTGCGGAGATCACGACTCCCGATCCGACGGAAGACGCCTGCATCTGCCAGTTTCCGTCCCAACCGAACGCCGCGCCCAAAACGCGCCCCGATTCCTCCTTGGCCTCGCCGTCGAGACTAATGAACATGGCCGGATACGTCTCCTGCGAATTGTGCGACAGCTTCGCCGAGGATATGCGCAACTGCTTGTCCTCTCCGTCGCAGGCAAGGCGCGACTCGCGGAACTTCGACATCTCCGCGCCCCAACGTCCGCTGAATGTGGAAACCCATGGAGAGAATTCTCCGGGCAGGAAGATCGACGCAGCATCCCGCGCGTTCAATTCCAAAGGCTGTTTTCCCTCGTTTCGAATCACAGTCCACGCGCGAAAGACATTTTCCTTCGCATAAGCGAGCACATGCGCTTCCATAAGGACGGCAGCTTTCGGCGCGCGCATGACGACGACGCTTTCAACCGCGCCGGTCATTCCCCTGCCCTGCCGAAGCGACTCGAAGACGAAATCTCTTTCAGAAACCGTCCCCTGCTCGCCGTTTGCGGTCATGCGGGGAGCGAACAAAGGCGTTTCCGTCAGGAAATCCGATCCAGAAGGAGCTTTCCCTTTTTGAAACACGCCGATCTGGCGCAGAGGCTCGCCCTTGCGAACAGGAGCCAGAGCCCATGTCGTGGAATTGGTTTCAATGAGGATTCCCTTTTTCATATTGTTCGGCATGTCATTTCCTTTCTCAGTCGCGCAGGACGCGAGAAGCGAACAGAATGCCATTGCGCAAAAACTTGAAAAAAGCTTCACGAACGTTTCTCCTCAATTTGTAAATAAGTTTTATCTTGTTTTCAATTCGATCGAACATTCTACATTCTATGTTCATATTACAACGAAAATGTGAAATTGCAAATTGCGCTATGAAAAACATTTGATATTTTTCAGTTTTTTCTTGTTTCAAGGAAGACATGATCGCCATTCTCAACCGCGTCACGCTTGCAACGCGCGGGATCGTTTGCCAGCATATATGAATACACGTTGCAGATGAAAGTTATTACATCAACAGTCAAGTAGGAGAGAAAAAAATCGCCTTTTCGCAAATTGCGTGCGATCACGACGCCGCTCCCGGATGAATCATATGCCTGCCGAGTGATTTCGGGGTGGATTTTCAACTCGAAAGCATGTGTTTTTTGAAAAAAAAGATTTTCATTGCCAAGGCGCATTGAAAAATGCCGGCATCAAATCTTTCGACCGCGCGCGGCCATTATCGTCTCATAGGCCTTGTTGATCTTCTTCATTTCACGGTCGGCAAGCTCGATGAAGGATTCGGAAAGCCCCTTCCCCATCAGCTTGTCCGGATGAAACTCGAGCGCCTTCTTGCGCCATGCGCGCTTGATCGTCTGATCGGAATCGGAGGGCTCGCAGCCAAGAAGCTCATAAGATTCCTTCAAGGAAGAGGAATTCGCGAACGCGCGACGATCGGATTCGTTGCGAAATCCGCCGTCGTCATATGCGGAGGAGGCGCGAGCTCTGTCTGCGCGGCGGAAGAAGGCATCGACGCATCCATGCAGGCGGAATGCGTTCTCCGCCTGTCGAAGCATGCTCATCTCCAAAGAGGAAACCATCCCGTCGACACGTGCAAGTCCGCAGAAGATTTCCAAGATCGCAATCCGTCCTCGCTCGTCATAAAGCGGCGCAAGTTCGTGAAGATACGATGAAAAAGGCTTTGAATCGGATTTCGCCCGGTCGAATGCGTTCTTCAGAATCGAACGATCCAGCTTCGTTTCGCCGAAGGTCTTAAGAAGCGAAGAAACAAACGCCGCCTCGTCCGGCGTCACCCGGCCGTCCGCTTTAGAGAGCTTCGCCATGCATTCGAAAAGGAGAATCAGCCCGTAAAGCGGATCCGCTGAGGCTGGTGCCGTCTCCTTTCTGTCGCCGCCGGAAGGAACCGCCGCGCCCACTGTCGCACCGAGAAGCGCGCCCCACGGACCGGCGAAAAGTCCGCCAATCACGCCCCCTACCAAGCCGCCAAGAAAACTCATAAAAAAAACGTCTCCGCCAATTGACCTTGAAAATCGCTTTCGCATATAAGATAGCATGAAAGAACGATTTTTCAAGAGAAACGGACTCTGCGACGAAGTCTCTCGTCCAAAGGTCAGCCAAGCAGGCATTCTATGATTTCTTATGGATTTTTCAAGCGCAAGGGACTTCATTATGGAAGAGAGATCCTGGCTTGCTCCGCAGGGGATTCTGCATGCAGCGCCATCTAAAAGAAGGATCGGGAAACGGTCAATCCGCCCAACTTCTGCCATCCATGCGAAGAAGCTCGTCCGCTTCGCGCGGCCCCATTTCCCCAGGGCGATAGCGCCTCAGCGGAATCTTGTCGGGATATTCTCGCCAGCAGTCCAAGAGCGGCTGATAAAGACTCCATGCGCTTTCAATGATGTCGCTCCGTATGAAAAGCGTCTGATCGCCGAGGCAGCAGTCCAAAAGAAGACGCGAATAAGCGTCGAGCGCGCCCTCCCCCTCGTTCTCTTCATAGCAGTAGTTCATGGTAAGCGCGCCCATGCAGAGCTTCGGCCCCGCCTTCTTCGCCTGAAGGGTCAAACCGACTCCTTCGTCCGGCTGCACGCGCAGATGCAGTATGTCCTGCTGCATGTCCTGGGCGCGGATGCCTTCGAACAAGGAATGCGGAACATGGCGGAAGACGACGTCGATCTCGCTTATCCGTTTCGCGAGCTTCTTTCCCGCACGAAGATAGAACGGAACTCCGGCCCATCGCATGTTGTCGATAAAAAGACGAACGGCCGCATAGGTTTCCGTCATGGAATCCGGACGGACGCCCGCTTCGCCGCGATAACCGTCGTACTGCGCGCGAACGACGTTCCGAGGCATCGCGTCATAATCAAAGCGGGCGATCGATTCGATCAGCTTGCGTTTTTCATCACGCACCTTGTCCGCGGAAAAGGTCGACGGGCTCTCCATCGCAACGAGCGACAGCATTTCCAACATATGATTTTGGAACATGTCGCGCAAAATTCCCGCTTGATCGAAGTAACCGGCGCGATTCTCCACTCCGATGGTTTCCGCGACTGTGATCTGGATGTTTTCAATGTACCGGCGATTCCAGATCGGTTCGAAGACAATGTTGGCGAAACGGAGAAGAAAAATATTCTGAACCGTTTCCTTTCCAAGATAATGATCGATGCGGTAGATCTGCTTTTCGCGAAGATGCCTGGCAAGCGATGCGTCCAGCGACTTCGCGCTTCTCAAATCGAGGCCGAACGGCTTCTCCAAGACGACATGACGCCAGATCGCCGACGTCTCTTCGCGCAACAGCCCGCTCTCGGAAAGCCCTTGAACGATCTTCAGATAAAGGTTCGACGGCGTTGCGAAATAGTAAAGATAGGGAAGCGGCGCGCCTGCATCTCGATCCATTTCCGCCAATCGGACGGAAAGGCGAACGTATCCGTCGGACTCATCGTAATCCGCGAGGCGGCAGTAGGTCATAGTTGCAAGAAAGCGTCGAACGGACTCGGAATCGCGTTCGGGAAGCGCGGACGCCAGATGCGCGCGAAAGGATTCGTCGTCATAGTCGTGCCGCGCGCATCCTATGACGCGCGTGCCCGGGCGAAGAAGTCCGCGCCGATAGAGCGTGAACAAGGAAGGAAACAGTTTTTTCCGCGCCAGATCGCCCGACGCTCCGAAAATGACGAAAACGCATGCCTGCGCAGGCTGTTCGATGCAAAGAAGCTCTTGCCAGTCGACGCGCGATTTTCCGCTCATGAATTCATCCTCCTTTTCATGAAATCCCCCGGGAAGAGCCGCGAGCAGTGAAATGCGGAGAAATCAGGATCTGCGATACAGTCGCTGCGGAGAAGTGAAATACCCGTTCAGCTTCGTAAAGAAATATCCTGTGTGCAACCCGTCTATGAACATGTGGGAGAAACGACATGAAACGGGAAGAAGACCATCCGCCATTCGTCCCCAGGTAATGACGGGCTCCGTTTGCGCAAAATTCAGCTCCGCCGTCGTAAGACTCTCAAAATGAATCCATGGCGCGCAGTTTGCGCAAATATAGTCGCACGACTTCTTCAACATCGGTGCGGGCTCGCCGCTCTTTGCCGCCTCGACTTTCGGCGCGACCACGGTGCGGAACGCCGGATAATCGAGCTCGTAATCGCACCAAATCTGACGGAACAGCCCGCACTCCGTCATAATCGGCGTCATAGCGGCAACCTTTTCGTATTCCACGATCTTTCCGTTCTCGTAGCGCTGGCGGCATTCCGGAATCTCGTTCGCCGTTCGCAGAATGGCATACAAGGTAAGCAGAAAGAAGGATTCCCCGTTTCCTTTGGCCTGTTCGTAAAGAGAGCGCGCATCCAGCTTTACGCTAATATGGAACGTGGGATTGGAAAAGGTCCGATAGAATTCGAAGATCGGGGCACGCGACCATGTCGCAAGATCAATGACGCGATATTGATTCATGTTTCGCCTCGCTTTCTTTTTTGAATCATTCTTACAGTAGCATGCGACTCCGGCAAAATCCATGTAAAAAACAAAAAAATCGCCGCTTTCCACGGATGGAAGGCGGCGAAGAATCGCCTGCGAGGCAGACAGCAGGCATGACGTCATGGTTTCAATCTCTGTGCAGATTTTCCACAAGTTCATGCATCAGCGAGCATTTGTCCGACGCCTTGACAAAGGCGGATCCGACGATGACGCCGTCCGAATGTCGCGCCATCGCATGCGCTGTCGCGCCATTGGAAATGCCGAACCCCACAGCGACAGGAACGGGAGAAATGCTCTTGACAGACTCCAGCTGATCTGCAATTTCGGCCGGCAGCGAATCGCGCATCCCGGTGATGCCTCGGACGCTGACGCAATAGATGAAACCCGTCGCATCGCGCACGATCTCCTTCGCACGTTCCAAGGGAGTGGCGGGCGTGACCAAAGGAATGAGATGCAGTCCGTTCGCGCGACAAATTCCGAAAAGCTCCCCGCGCTCTTCCAACGGGAGATCAACCGGCAGGATTCCGTCGACCCCGATTTCCTTCAATTCCTTCCCAAGCCGTTCCAACCCATAAGAGAACATGACATTCATATAGCTGAAAAGAATCAGGCCCGTCCTCGGATGCCGTTCGCGGATCCGCTTCGCCATCTCCAGAATTTTCGGCAGGGTCGCGCCGTTTTCCAGTGCGATGCGCGATGCATCCGCAATGACCGGACCGTCCGCCATAGGATCCGAAAACGGCACGCCGAGTTCGATGATGTCCGCCCCGTGCATGATTGCAAGTTCCACGTCCTTTTCGCTTTGCTTCATGTCCGGGAAGCCGCCGGCGGCGAAAATGATCAGAGCCGCGCGTCCCTCGTTCTTCCGTGTTTCAAAAATCTTTTGCAAACGATTCATTTGTGCGCCTCCTTGTATTTTTTTACGCTTTCCATGTCCTTGTCGCCGCGTCCGGAAAGATTGACGAGCAAAATGTCGTCCGGACCATATTCCTTCGCTGTTCGAATTGCCTGTGCGACAGCGTGCGCGCTCTCCAAGGCGGGGATGATTCCTTCCAGACGGGAGAGAAGATCGAAAGCGGCGATCGCCTCGTCGTCGTTCACGACCGTGTAGCGAGCGAGCTTGCAATCAGCCAGCCAGCAGTGCTCCGGTCCGACTCCAGGATAGTCCAATCCGGCGGAAACGGAGTGCGTCTCCTGAATCTGGCCATTCTCGTCCTGAAGGAGATAGGACTTCATTCCGTGAAGGATTCCTACCCGGCCGCCATTGATGCTGGCGGCATGCCGCCCTGTCTCAAGTCCGAGGCCGCCAGCCTCGACGCCAGTCAGCTTTACGAGCGGATCGTTCTGAAATCCGGCGAACAGACCGATGGCATTGCTTCCACCTCCGACACAAGCGATCGCCTCGTTCGGAAGTCGTCCCGTCATTTCAAGGCACTGCCTCCTCGCCTCAATGCCGATCACGGATTGAAAATCCTTTACAATCATAGGATAAGGATATGGTCCGGCAGCCGTCCCGATGACATAGAATGTCGTATCCGAACAGGCCGTCCATTCGCGCAATGCGGCGTTCATCGCGTCTTTCAGGGTCGCCGATCCGTCGGAAATCGCCCGCACTTTCGCTCCAAGAACGCGCATTCGGTCGACGTTCGGCGCCTGACGTTCGACGTCCAGGGCGCCCATGAAGACTTCGCATTCCATCCCAAGAAGCGCGGCGGCGGTCGCGGCGGCGACGCCGTGCATTCCTGCCCCGGTTTCAGCGATCAGACGCTTCTTCCCCATGGCCTTGGCGAGCAGAGCCTGCCCCAAAGCATTGTTGATCTTGTGCGCTCCGGTATGGTTCAAGTCCTCGCGTTTGAGATAGATGCGCGCGCCGCCGGCGTATTCCGTCAAGCGTTTCGCAAAATAGAGCGGGGATTCCCGCCCAATGTAATGACGAAAGAGATCGTCCTTTTCCGCAAGGAATGCCGGATCGTCCTTCAGTTTCCGATATTCGTCATCCAGTTCACGCAGAGCGCCTGTCAATGTTTCGGCGACATACATGCCGCCATAGATTCCGTAATGCATGTTCATTTCTTGCAAGCCTCCATGAATTTTCTTATTTTGTCTATCGATTTCACTCCAGGCGAGGATTCAAGACCGCTGGACGCGTCCAGGCCGAAAAGCCCGGGGAGCTTTGCTGCGGCCTCCGCGTTTGCGGGAGAAAGACCTCCGGCGAGCAAAACCTTTTTATGCCGGGCCAAATCTGCGGCAAGACGCCAATCGCTCGACATGCCGGATCCGCCGCGCGGAGAATCCGCGACGATGATCTCCGCCGGATAACCCGCCGCCTTCTCGACGTCAGCCTCCGATTTCAGAGTCCAGGCCTTCCATACTTCCGCGCCGCGCACGGAACGGGCGTAACGCTCGTCTTCATTTCCGTGCAGCTGAACAATTTCCGGCCGGACTCGCGCCAGAAGCGCGTTCAGTTCCGCCAACGGCATGTCCGCAACGACAAGGACGCGAGGGAGAGAAGATTCCGCAAAAATCGAACGAAACGACTCTTCCCGCACAAAGCGCGGCGTGTTCGGAACCATGACGCACCCGACGTAATCCGCACCGCAGTCGCACGCGGCGAGAACGTCTTCGCGACGCGTCAGGCCGCAGATTTTCACCTTGAGGCTCATCCCAGAATCTCCCCAAGGGCCGCGCCGGGCGAAACAGCTCTCATCAGAGCTTCTCCGACAAGGAATCCGACTGCTCCGGCCTTGCGCAGCGCGGCGACGTCCCCCCTGCTCCGAATCGCGCTTTCGGCAATGGGAAGGCGTTCCGGCGGAATGAGACGAAGAAGCCGCGCAACGCGTTCCGGAGAACACTCGAAGGTCTTCAAGTCTCTTGCGTTCACGCCGATCAGCGTCGCAGGAGATTTCAAAAGAACGTCTATTTCCTCTTCCGTATGCGCCTCGCCAAGAACGTCAAGACCGATTTCCAACGCGCATTCGGCGAGAGCGCGCAAATGGTCCGGCTTCAATGCGGCCGCGATCAGAAGGACGGCGGACGCCCCATGCGCCCTTGCTTCATAAATCTGATATTCGTCGTAAATAAAATCCTTTCTCAGCAAAGGGATGCGAACAGTCTCAGCTGCAATGTCCAAGTTGCGCAAGGAGCCGAGGAAGCGATTTTCCTCCGTCAGCACGGAAAGGGCGGCGGCTCCGGCCCGCTCCAGCTCCCCGGCAAGTTGCGCCGGACGGAAGTCCGCGCGGATCAGCCCCTTTGACGGAGAAGCCTTTTTCAATTCGGCGATGACGTGGATGCCATCCCCATGAAATGCGTCGCGAAAGATTGGACGCGGCGGCGCATCCTTCGCCATTGCGCGAAGCTCATTCAACGGCATTTCCGCCTTCCGACGCTCCAAACCGGGCTTCGACTCGTTCATGATGACATGAAGGAAGTTCATAATTTGCTTTCCCTTATCAAAATTTCCAGTTTCTCTTTCGCCCTGCCTGTGTCGATCGAATCCTCCGCAAGCGCGACTGCATCCCCGAGTTCAGACGTCAGTCCTGCGACATAGCATGCCGCAGCGGCGTTGAGCACGACGACTGCGCGGCGTGCGCCCCGATCGACGCCATCGATGACGGAACGTGCGATCAGGGCGTTCTCCTCCGGCGATCCTCCGGCGATCTCGTCCGGTTCGTAGGATGTCCCTATCAGGAGTTCGGGATAAAGCTCGAAGCTCCTGAGAACGCCGTCCTTCAGTTCCGTGACGCGCGTGGTGTCGCAACACGTGATCTCGTCGAGACCGTCATTCCCGTGAACGACGAGGGCATGCTTCACGCCGAGTTCGAGCAAAGCGGTCGCGAACAGCTCCGTCAGGCGTTCGTCGTAGACTCCGACGATCATGCGTTTGACGCCTGCCGGATTGACAAGCGGACCGAGCATATTGAAAATCGTCCTGACTTTCAGCGCCTTGCGGATTGGCGCCGCCTTCCCCATGAGAGGATGCATCGTTTGTGCGAACATGAATCCGATTCCATGTTCTGCGATGCATTCCTCGATGCGCTCCGGGCGCATTTCCAAAGAATATCCGAGTGCAGCAAGCATGTCGGCCGCGCCGCTTTTTCCAGAGACGGCGCGATTGCCGTGCTTCGCGATGGAAACCCCGGCTCCGGCGGCGACGATCGCAGACGTCGTGGAAATATTGAATGAACGTCCTCCGTCGCCGCCTGTTCCGACGACGTCGACGCATTCGCGCGCGCCGACGTCGATGCGGTTCGCGTTTCGACGCATCAGGCGAGCGCCTCCGACAAGCTCCGATACGCTTTCGCCTTTCATGCGCAGCGCGGCAAGGAAGGCGCCGATCTGCACCTCGGGCGGAGCGCCGGAAGCGATCAAGGAAAGCGCCTCTTCCGTTTCTTCCGACGTCAAGTCGATTCCGGCCAGCGCCTTGTTCAAAAAGTTCGTCAACATGCGCCCTTCCTTTCCTTCGCCATTTCGACAAAGTTTGAAAGCTGAATCTTTCCTGTCGTAGTCATGATGGATTCCGGATGATACTGAATGCCTTCCACGAGAAACTCCTTGTGACGGATTCCCATGATCTCTCCGTCATCCGTTCGGGCCGTAACTTCGAGGCAGTCCGGAAGAGACGCCTCGCTCAATGCGAGCGAATGATAGCGCACGGCCTTGAAGTCCTGCCGCACATTTCGAAACAACCCCCTGCCGTCATGTCGCACTGGCGACGTCTTTCCGTGCATGATCTCCATGGCGGGAACGACGCGGGCGCCGAAGACTTCCCCGATCGCCTGATGACCGAGGCAGACTCCGAGCATCGGAATCCGCCCCGCGGCGGCGCGGATCAGATCCTCCATGCATCCGGCGGCGTCCGGACGTCCCGGTCCGGGAGAAAGAACGATGGCGTCAGGATCCATGGCGAGAACTTCATCCGGCATGACTTCCCTGTTTCGTGAAACGCGGACGTCAGGGTCGAGCGCGAACAGCATATGAACCAGATTGTACGTAAAGGAATCGTAGTTGTCAAGCACGAAAATCATATTCAAATCTCCTCCAGACCGCGTTCTGCGAGCTTCACGGCCTGAAACAACGCGCCGGCCTTGTTCATCGTTTCCTCGTATTCCTTTTCCGGAACGGAATCGTAGACGACTCCGGCGCCGGCCTGAACGGACATCCGTCCGTCAAGTATTTCGATCGTGCGAATCGTAATCGCCATGTCCATGTTGCCGTCGTAGCTGATGTAGCCGACGCAGCCGCCGTAGCAGCCCCGACGCGTCGGCTCCAATTCGTTGATGAGCTCCATGGCGCGAATCTTCGGCGCTCCGGTCAGCGTGCCTGCGGGAAATGTCGTCTTGAGCAGTTCGAAGGCGTCTGAATCCGGACGGAGAACGGCTTCGACGTCGCTGACCAGATGCATGACATGGGAATACCGTTCGACGTTCATGAAGCTACGGACTTGCACGCTCCCCGGCACGGCGGTGCGTCCCAAGTCATTGCGACCGAGATCGACCAGCATCAGATGTTCCGCGCGCTCTTTTTCATCCTTCAACAGCTCGTCGGCAAGCAGTCTGTCCGCGGACGGCGTCACGCCGCGTTTGCGAGTTCCGGCGATGGGGCGCAGGTTCGACCGCGATCCCGAGAGCTTGACCATTGTTTCCGGCGAAGAACCGATGAGACAATGCGTTCCATTCTTCAGAAAGAATGTGTAAGGAGACGGATTGATCAGGCGCAGCGCCCGGTAGACGGCGAGCGGATTTTCCGGCGCGTCCGCATGGAGGCGCTGAGAAGGTACGATCTGAATGACGTCTCCAGCGCAGATGTGCCGTTTGGCCTTCTCGACCATCGCGCAGTATTCCTCGCGGGTCGTTTCCGGATGCAGCGCATGTTCCTTGCCGGCGCCGGAAACTGCGGCGGTCGGTCGCAGTTCGGAAAGCTTCCGTTGCAGGGCCGCGATGCGCGTCCGGGCATAGTCGAACGCTGCGCGGTCCGTCGGAAATTCGTCGCGATGCACGCAAACGATCAGCTTCAGAGTGTGTCGGATGTTGTCGAAGACGATGATTTCATCGAAGAGCATGAAGCAAACGTCCGGCGTGCGGGCGGGGCCTTTCGGAGGCGGAAGCTCCTCGAACATGTTGACGGCCTCGTAGGCGAGATAGCCGACCGCGCCGCCGGGCAGCGGCGGAAGATCCGCATCCACGGCGACCTTCTTTCCTCCGATCAGCGGCTTGAGCGCATCCAGAGGATTCCCGTCGACCGGAAGCTCCTTGTCGTTGTAAAACGCCCTGCCCTCCTCGATGCGGAAAACCCCGCGCGGATTGACGCCGATGAAGGAATAGCGACCGAAGCGTTCGCCGCCCTCGACGCTTTCCAATAAGAAGACGCGTTCATCATCGACGAAACGGGCGAATACGGAGACCGGCGTCTCCATGTCCGCAAGCGACTCCGCATAGACGGGAACGATCGTCCCTGTCTTCGCCAGATCCTGAAATTTTCTGTAATCCGTTTTTCCCATGCTTTTTCCTCCTGAAAATAAAAAAACCGAATCCGGGTTCCTTGCCGGATTCGGTCTTGCGTTTGCAATAAAAAAGGACGGAACGAACGCTCGGTTCAATCCGTCTCAGCTTTTCTTTTCACACGATGCGAACAACCCGGCCTTGACGGAGTCAAGACCAACGCCATGTCCTTAACGCGATGTTCGTTTCGTTTCTCATAATGCGGATACTATATCTTTCCAGATCTCATCTGTCAAGTGCAAAGACGAATTTTTTCTGATTTTTTCGCGACTCGCACGGGCGCAGGATACGAATCAAGGCTCTTGACGAATAACGGAAGTCTTGAATTGCGCCAGGTTTCGTGGTATAGTAATAGGATTTTGAAAACAAAAGAATCCCTATGGAGAAACGATCCATGTCTCTTCCGCGCCCCGCTTTCATCGTTCAGGAATATCCCATGCGTCTCAACGACATCGGCCCGGACAGACGAATTCGTCTTGGTTCGTTGCTCGACGACATGCAGGACGCCGCTGCGCTGCATGCGGAATCTTTGGGCGTCGGGATGCCGGATTTGCGTCGTCTCGGCATCACATGGGTGCTTTCTCGACTCGAATTCAAGCTTGAATACATTCCCGAAGCGGACGATACGGTGCGCGTCGTCACATGGCCCAGCGGACAGCGCCGCGTCTTCGCCACGCGACAGTTCGAATTGACATCCGTCGTTACAGGAAAAAGGATCGGCGTCGCATCAAGCTGGTGGCTGATGCTGAAGCTGACGAATCTCCGTCCGACCCTTCCGTCGTCCGTCGTCGACGAACCATTCCCGGAAAACCCGGATCGGCCCTTCTTCTTCGACGATGCGGGAAAAGCGCCGGACTTCGAAGGCGGCGCCCCCATGACCTTTACGGTCGGGCAGTCCATGATCGACTGCAACGATCATATGAACAATTCCTACTATGCGATCCTCGCGCAGGACTGGCTCGCAGCGCATGTCGGCTTTCCTGTTCGAATTCACGCATTGCGGATCAACTTCGACCATGCTCTGAAAGCGGGCGCATCCATGGTCTGTTCCGGAGAAGTCGACGGCGACGCCTTCCGCGCGGTCGGACATTCGGCGGACCGTCGCAAGGTCTTCGTTATGACAGGCCGCTTCCGCCCGCTTCTCGACTGACGCAACAGCTCTTGCCAATCACGGATCAACGACATCGCACAACAATACGGAGTTCTTTTCATGCCTAGTTCCATTTCCATCCGCAACGCCACGCTGAAGCTCGAAGGCGTGGAAATCCTTCATAACCTTTCCTGGGAAGTCGAACGCGGCGAACGCTGGTTCATTCTCGGACCGAACGGCGCGGGCAAGACGACTCTCGTCAAGATGATGCTCGGGCTGATCTGGCCTCTTTACGGAGCGGAAATCTCCGTCCTCGGACAACGATACGGACAGGTCGATCTCGCACAAGTGCGCAAGAAGATCGCATGGAGCAGTCCGTTCATGCAGGACTGGACCTGCGAAACGATGCCCGGTTCGCTTACGATTCTCGATGTCGTCCTTTCCGGACTCGACTCCACTGTCGGCTTCTACCGCAAGGCCTCGAAGGAAGAACTGGAAAAGGCGCACGGCGTTCTTGAGCTGCTCCACGCGGAAAAGCTTGCGAACAAGCTGTTCGTCCGCACGTCGTCCGGCGAACAGATCAAGGCTCTGATCGGCCGCACGCTGATCGCCGATCCCGAACTTGTCATTCTGGATGAAACCTGCGTCCACCTTGACCTGACAAGCCGTGAAATCCTTTTGGATGCGATCGACTCCATCGCAACGCGGAAGCGCGATACGACGATGATTTTCATCACGCAGAGAATCGAAGAGATCACCGCATCCTTTACAAAGGGCATGATTCTCGCCGACGGCAGGATCGCCGCGATGGGAAGACGCGAAGACATCCTCACGCCCGAAAACCTTGCAGTCGCCTTCAACGGACTGAAACTCAAGCTCGTTCCTGGTCCGGGCGGTCGTCTTTGGCCTTTTCCCCTCGCCTGAAACGAAACAAGCGAAAGCCGCGAAAGCCGTGCGTGCGCGCGACATGAAGCCCGCACGCGCTTCCGTCTCGTTCATGAACGATTGCAGATTCCCTGAGACGCTCGGCGCAGTCCTTGAGGAAGTTTTGGATGCCGTGCTGCAAATGCTCGACGGTCGTCCTTGCCGTCTCGGGGACAGAAAGTTTCCTGCAGATCGATGTTTCGCATCGTGCATGAGCCCCGAGGACTATGGCATGAAAAGCCGCTTTCGGCGGCAATCCGCCGTTAGAAAGATTCTTCTTGAATCGCCTGGGGAAAGAAAGACGTCTCCCGCAAAAGCGGCGCAAACGGCTCGCAGAAGATCATTGCTTGGCGCGTTGGATTGGCGCGGCAGTGCGCCCGCGCGGAACGAAGCGGATTTCAGAACAAAGATTCACGCCCGTCGCATCGGAAATTCCGTCGAGGATCGCGCGCTTCACCGACGGAGTGTTCACTGCTGCGAGATAGGCCGGATGCGCGATTTCCACCATAAGGACCCCGTCCGCAAGAGAAAGAGGTCTCGTATGACGCGCGGCGACGGATCCGGCGATGCGTTCCCATTGCGTCTGAACGACAGAAAATGCGTAGAATGCGGGCGGGATCTTTTTCTTCGCCACACGATCAAGGATCTCGGAAACGGGATACGGGCGCGGCAGATGCTTTACAAGCTCTCCCGCGCCCTCTTTCTCGCCGTACCATTGCCGGAGCAATGGCGCAAGACGCCCCTTCATGCGCAGCGTGGACTTCGCTTCAGGCGGTCTGTCCGGCTTCGACTTCGGCATCGCTAGACCCCGATGCCGAAGCCTGCGACAGGCAAGAGCAGGATATTCCCTACGAAGGCTCCTATGCCGTAAAGCCCTTTCCAAATATGCTTCAACCCGTCTGTGAAGCACCAAGGCATCAGAATGGTCGCTTCCAAAAGGCCGATGGGCAGCCAAAAGAAATGAAGCAGGTACTTGCCCGCCCTCAGACCGACCTTTGCAAAGTTGGCAAGACCGCGCAGGATGTAAGGCATGACGATCTTTGCTCCCTGAAGCGCGATTGGTGCAAGAATGGCGATCGTGACAGGGTCCATCGCCTTCGCTTCCGGCTGCGGCTGGAAGAAAAACGATACGGCGAAGCACATGGTCAGAATCAGGAGGAAACGATGAAGAAGAAATCGCATGGCGTCAAATTCCAATCGTTGAAATGGCTCGCAGCCGCACGGGAATGAAGACGCGCTTCATAAGGGAAAGGCTGCATTCAAGACGTTTCGCAACGCAGCGTGCAAAAGGGATTGGAACGGCGAATCCGCCTCGCTCCCTTAATTCGTCTGCAGGTTGCATCGTCATGTCGAAGACCTCGATTTCTCTTTCCGCCGGACTGCTTTATTAGGAAATATAACCCATCTTCTCTGAAAAACAATCCCTGAAACGGATTATTTTCTTAAATAAAAAGGCAGGCTTTCGTTTGCTTTCCATGCGCTCGGCATGTAAATTATACGGGTTTGTTTTTATGGAGCGCCAACGTCACGCATGAGCTGTCTTTTGTCCCACATCCGCCATCCGAGAGATCTTAAAAGACTTTCTCTCCCTGATCTTGAGATTCTTGCTTCGGAAATCCGGGAACGCATCGTTGCAACCGTGGCGAAAAACGGAGGGCACCTTGCGCCCAGTCTCGGCGCGGTGGAGCTCGCCGTCGCAATTCATCGAGTTTTCGACTCGCCGCGCGACAAGATTCTATGGGACGTCGGCCATCAAGCCTATGCGCACAAGCTGCTGACCGGACGGGAAAAGGAGTTCTCCTCATTGCGCATTCGCGGCGGACTGAGCGGATTCTGCTCTCCGGAGGAATCCGAATACGACGCATTCGTTTCCGGTCATTCCGGCTCCGCGCTTTCCGCCGCGATCGGCTTGGAAACTGCGCGGGAGCTCAATGGCAAGGAAGACCACGTCGTCGCGGTCATCGGGGACGGCTCCCTTTCCAACGGAATCACCTTGGAAGCGTTGAACAATCTGCGCTCGTCTTGCCGCAATTTGGTCATCATCCTCAATGACAACAAGATGTCCATCGACAAAAGCATCGGCGCAATCCCGAACATGCTGAACCGGCTCATCACGGGGAAGACCTACAACCGCTTCAAGGCGTTCGCGAAAATGATCGTCCGCCGTCTGCCCTATGGACAGAAGCAGATCGACGGCATTCAGCTGATGGAACGATCCATGAAGAATTTCTTCGTCCCCGGGATCTTCTTCGAGGAAATGGGCGTCCGCTACATCGGTCCTATCAATGGACACGACATCGGAGAACTTGTCACGACGCTGTCCCGCGTCCGCGATTTCCGTCGCCCCGTCCTCGTTCATGCAGTCACAGAAAAAGGTCATGGCTGCGACTATGCTGCGGAGTCGCCGGAGCGCTTCCACGGAATCGGACGCTTCCATCCGGAAAACGGGGCTCCTCTCACGCCCAAAGGAAAGAGCGTTCCGACCTTTTCCGACGCCTTCGGCAAGGCGATCCTCGCGGAAGCGGAGCGCAACGACCGGCTTGCGGTCATTACCGCCGCAATGGCGCACGGATGCGGCATCCCTCCGGAATTCATTGATCGCCATCCCTCGCGCTTTTTCGATGTCGGCATCGCGGAAGAGCATGCCGTCATCTTCGGCGCGGGTCTTGCGAAGGGCGGATTTCACCCCGTCGTCGCAATCTATGCGACTTTCCTTCAACGCGCTCTGGACTGCGTCTTCCATGACGTCTGTCTTCAGAATCTCCCGCTCGTGATCTGCACCGACCGCGCCGGCATCGTTGAGGACGGACCGACGCACCACGGCATCTATGATGTCTCCTTTCTGCGCGCGATGCCGAATCTCTCGATCCTTCAGCCGGCCGATGCGGACGAACTGCAAGAGATGTTCTCGCTGGCTCTCGCCAAGAAAGCGCCTGTCGCAATCCGCTATGCGAAGGCGGACGCTTCGCCGCTCCCGAAACGTTCGCCCGTCGTCTGGGGCAAGGCGGACATCGTCAGGGACGGCTCGCGCGTCTCTCTTTGGTGTTCGGGACGTGAAACCGCAACCGGCCTTCTCGTCGCAGACCTTTTGAATGCGCGCGGAATCTCCGCCGAGGTCGTGAACGCGCGTTTTCTCAGACCGTTCGACGCGGACCTGTTGCGCGATCGTGCGCGCAACGGACGTCTTGTGGTCTCGATCGAAGATCACGTCAAACAAGGCGGTCTCGCCTCCATCGTCTTGGAAACGCTCTCCGACTTCTCCTCCGTCCGTACGCTCTCCTTCGGCTGGGACGCGGAGAGATTGATTCCGCATGGCGACGTCAAGACGCTCCGCAAGGAATTCGGGATGACGCCCGCTGCCATTGCGGACGCCATTGCGAACGCTCTCGCGGACGACTCCCGGAGCTGAAACGGCTTGAACCGCACGAAATCAGCAGAGAGAAAGAGCTTGCCCCTCCATCTCAAGCATTGTCTGCCGCCGCGCATGATTCGGCGCGCAGCTTTGTTTTTCATTCTTGCGCCCTGCATCATGCAGTTGCCGAATTCCGATTGAATGAAGACGGAATCGACGCGACCCCTTCCCTCGTTTGCCGGGATTCGTCTGCGGCTCAATGCGCTTTCTGTCGAGAAAGGCGAACCATCTTGCCCAAAGCTGTTTCGGTCATGAAGCCTGGGTTTTTTGTTTGTCTAAAACGGCTTTGGTCTCGGATCTCATTTTTCCAAAACGGCTTTGGTCATGGCCTCCAACCCCTGACTTCCTTTTTTTTATCGAGAGCGGCTTTGATCATATCGCCCCGGCGACTGACGCTTTTATTCGAACCGGCTTTGGTCATGCGCAAAGGCAACAAAAGGTCTTGTCGCCAGTCATGCTCAAAGCGGCTTTTATCGCATGAAGCGAAAAAGGAAGAGAAATCTTTCCAAAAGGCGCATCCTTTCGACTGCGTTTCCCGCCGCAGGTTACGTAAGAAACCTCTTTCGAATCACCCATTCGTCTTCTTCATGCGGATTCTTTCCGAGCAGACTCAAGTCTTTCTCCTGGAAA
>CAZAAM010000017.1:15454-18634 GCA_964483055.1 uncultured Victivallales bacterium | reverse complement strand
TCCAACATTCGCATCATCATGCCGCCGCAGGGCTTCCTTGGCGCGTTCAACAGCATGCAGCAGTTGATCGACAGACTCCTCGAAGCAGGCGTGCTTCAGAAGAACGAAGCGAAGAAGTAAGAAACGGAAACTCCCTTTGGATGGAAGCGGCGACGACGGAGAATGACGATGAAGCGGCTTGAAGACGAAGGCATGAGCTGGACGTGCGAAGGCGTCGGGATCGGTTTCGGTCCGGCGTTCGCTTGCCCTGGCGCACCCTTCGCCCCCGAGTTGCACTTCTTCGTTGCCGCCCAGCGCTTCGAGCCATGCTTCATGTGCTTCGTACGCGCGACGGCGGTTCCGCCGCCGTATCGCATCGTCGCTTCCTGGCGCGAATTGGAAAAGCTGCGCATTACCGTGCGAGCTGCTGCCGCCGTCGTCCCCGTTCGGACGAAGACGCGGCGCGTTTCCTTCCATTCGAAGCGCCCGACGGGAATTCTTCCTGACCGGTTCCATCCGCTCCGGCTGTGAGAATCGGACCCCTGAGCAGTCAGGGGCGTGCGGACGCGATTTGTCCGTCGACGGACGAAGACCTAACAGAACAGGTTGCGAAAACATTCGCGAATTGTTCCGTTCGGTCTTTTTTCATGTCATGTTCCCGGATGCATTTCGCGGTCCCGCCTGGAACGAAAGCGGGAAGCATGGCATTCCTCGTCCAAGAGGGAAGAATCATGCTTGACTTCGTTATGCCTCATGCGCGCATTTCTCAAAAAAAAGCAACGAAACAAGCGGTCGCTCCCTCCGAACCCGGAGAACGAGGCGGTTCAGAGCCCTGGCGATCGCCGGGAGGGCGCGGAATTAGGAAAAAAAGCGGATGAGGGATTGACTTTTTGCAAATTCATGCTATAATAAAAGTCTTGCGCCACGCATGTTCCCGAGTGCGATGCGCGAAATGTTCCGGGATCTGGCAGTTCCGGGGCGCCACGAAAGAGTTTTGATCTTATTTTTACAGAAACCAAGGAGCGATCCTCAATGAAGACTTATTTGGCCAAGGCGGGCGAAATCGAACGCAAGCACGTGCTGTTCGACGCCGCGGGCGAGCCGCTTGGACGTCTCGCCGTCAAAATCGTGAACGCCCTGCGCGGGAAAGACAAGCCGACCTTCACTCCCCATGTGGACACAGGCGCATTCGTCATCGTGATCAATGCGGAAAAGGTTGCAGTCTCCGGCAACAAGGAAACGGGCAAGGTCTACCTTCGCTGGACCGGATACCGCAGCGGACAGAAGTCCGCCACCGTTCAGGAAGTGCGCGCGAAACATCCGGAACGCCTGATTCAGGACGCCGTTTGGGGCATGCTTCCCCATGGACGTCTCGGCCGCGCCCAGTTCAAGAAACTCAAGGTCTACGCCGGTCCGGAACATCCGCACGCCGCCCAGAAACCCGAAGTCGTCAAATAATGGAGTCCATCCATGAGCAATAAAGAAATCTTTGCATCGACCGGTCGCCGCAAGTGCGCCAGCGCCCGCGTCAATCTGACCGCCGGAAGCGGCAAGATCAAAGTCAACGGATGCAAGTTCGAAGACTATTTTGAAACCGAATCCCTGCGCGGATACATCCTCCAGCCGATGAGCGTCACCGGCGCCGCGGGACAGTACGATCTCGAAATTTCCGTCGTTGGCGGCGGCAAGGCCGGACAGGCTGGCGCGATTCGCCACGGCATCGCCCGCTCCCTTGTCAAGGCTGACGAGAACTATAAGGCCGAACTGAAAAAGAGCGGCATGCTTACGCGCGATTCTCGCGTGAAGGAACGCAAGAAGCCCGGTCAGCCGGGAGCTCGCCGTCGCTTCCAGTTCAGCAAGCGCTGATCGAATCGAACGAAGCAGGAAGAAGGAAGTCGGCAATGGGAAAATTGCGTGTCGGCATCGTCGGCGCGGCCGGCTATGCAGGCGAGGAGCTTTTGCGGATTCTCGTCCGTCATCCGAGCGTCGAAATCAAAATCGTCACTTCCCGCCAGAACGCAGGGAAGGACATTGCGGAAATCTTTCCGCGTCTTTCCGGAACGGGTCTTTCCTTTTCCGCCCCGGACGCGAACACCATCATCCGCGATTGCGATGTTGCGTTTCTGGCGCTTCCGCATGGCCTGGCGCATGAATTCGCCGAGCCTATGGCGCGCGCCGGTCTGACCGTGATTGATATCAGCGCCGACTTCCGTCTCCGTTCCATCGAGCAATACAGAAAATACTACAAGGTCGAACACCCCGCGCCGGAATTGCTCAAGAGCGCCGTCTACGGCCTTCCGGAGCATTACCGCGAACAGATTCGCAACGCAAAGCTTATCGCTTGCCCAGGCTGCTATGTCACCAGCATCCTGCTCCCCTGCATTGCCGTCCTCAAGGCGCGACTGGCGTCGCCCGAAGGCATCGTCGCGTGCAGCATGAGCGGCGTGACCGGAGCCGGACGCAAGGTCGATTTGCAGTACATTTTCCCGGAATGCAATGAAAGCATCCGCGCCTATGCGGTCGCCGGACACCGCCATCTGCCTGAAATCGAGCAGGAGCTTGCGGTCGCCGCCGGCGTCCCCGAGGTTCGAATGAACTTCATCCCGCATTTGGTTCCCATGAATCGCGGGATCCAATCCACGATTCTGCTTAATCCCGTCGAGGATTGCACGGAGGAGAAGGTTCATGCCGCGCTGTCCGCTGCCTATGGAAGCGAACCGTTCGTTCGCGTCCTTCCGCTCGGATCCTTGCCCGATACGAAGCACGTCACGATGACAAACTGCTGCGAAATCGGCTGCCGTCTCGATGCGCATACTGGAAAGCTCATGCTTTTCAGTTGCATCGACAACCTGACGAAGGGCGCTTCCGGACAGGCCGTGCAGGACATGAACATTCGTTTCGGCTTCCCGGAGACAGCTGGATTGCTTTGAACAGTATTTCCCGCAAACGGAAATCCTGCAAATTCGACGCCGCACCAGACAGGGACGCGGCGTTTTTTCATTGTCAGCGAAAGGAAGACGCGCGAAGATCGCCACTCGCCTTTCCCTGCTTGCAACCGAAGACGAAAAGAGCATATTCCTTCATCATGCGCATGCGCCGCATTGCAGGCGTTCATTCTTTATCGCCCGCCGCAGCGCCGTCGGATTCACAGCAGGGAATTTCGAAGAAAGAAAACGCGGGGACTCTGAACGATCAAGAGTC
>CAZAAM010000017.1:12918-15444 GCA_964483055.1 uncultured Victivallales bacterium | reverse complement strand
TGTTCGGCAAAGCGAAACGCCAATGTTTCGGACAGAGAAAATGAAAAGGAATGAGCCGCGCGGGCTTTCGAAATCACGTTTCCGCATATGAAATTCGCGCACGACAAAGCCGTTTTCAGCGGCGCAGAATACGACTTGCTATTTCTAGGAGGAAGAGAATGTCCTCGACATCGTATCGCATTGATGCTGCAATGAAAAGAACGAACTGATCGCAGAAAATGCGAATCCTTGGGAGAATGCAGGCTTGATTCAGCCCGAAAATGCGAAGCCGACTTTCCCGAGCGAAGGCGTTTGAGAATGCGGAAAACTCATATTTTTTCCTGTTCGGACCTGGAAACATGAAAACTATGAAGACAAGCCGTTCAAGCGCCTTTGTTTCGTGCACATTGACGAATCAATGAGAAGGGGAAGCCCTTCAGGCTGGAAGGCTTGAATTTCAATCGTTTCAACGTTGCGCGTTCCTCGCTTTTTCATCCGTCAAATTCTTGCTGCGCAGCCGGCCTCGCCATATCCTTCAGCGGCATGTCTGATGCAAGCATGCTGCGAGAAGCCTTTTTTCATGCAAGAAACCTGAATTCGAGTCGGAACAGAAACTGCAAGCGACGCCTCCGTCGCTCCTTTGAAAGGGAAGGGAAAGGCGATTCCGGACGCCCCCTGCGTTCGTTTCAGAAAAACAATGCCAGAGGGCGGCATGACGCGGAGTCGCAGGGCAGGGCCGCCTGCACAAAGCTTGAGATGCATTCTTTTCTGGAAAAGGGGGATGCGAATACGGCTTTCGGTCTTGATTTTTTTCGAAATACGGATATTGTATCAATCTTTTCTATTCCATTCGGGGAGCTGGTCGAGCGGTTTAAGGCATCGGTCTTGAAAACCGACGAGGGGCGACCCTCCGCGGGTTCGAATCCCGCGCTCCCCGCCATTCGCTTTTACATTGTCGAACGATTCGGTTGCAGAAATCCAAAGTCAAGACAATTCGCAGCTTCAAAATCTCAAGGGATTTCTATAAGATGCGCACGGCGGCTTCGCCGCTCCCTCGCGACATGCTCGCGTCATTTCTTTACAGAAAAGGCTCTTTGCGTGGAACGGTAGGAATGCGCGTTCTTCGATGCAGGAGGTCGATGTCGAAAATCAGGACTGCGGAAGCGCGGGAATCGCGCGATCAATCGGATTCCGGCGCGCTCATGCGCGGACAACGATGACCGAAACAAGCCTCGGCGGTCTAGCGTGCGGCGGAGCGGCGGACGCAGGATTTTCCCGAAGGTGCGTTGCGCTATGCGGATGCGGGCGCATAGGGGTTGAAAGCGCGTCTTGGCGATAAGGTGCGGAAGAAAAAAACCTTGCGCATTTGACATGCGCGGCTTCGAATGATAGATTAAGCGGAAGGAAGACTTTGAGCGCGTTCATTTCAATGGCGCGAAAACGGAACTGAAACATAAGGGGTTGCGATCGGAAGAACAACGGCGGACTACGGAAGATCATGACATAGCCTGAGGCGGGAAGCCTCAGAGCGCAGCGCGCCTTGATGAATCGCCAAACTCGTTGACATGCGCCCGTAAGCGAAAGCAAAGCCTTTGCGGCTCTGCTTGTCGCAACGGGCAGGTTTTGGCGAACCTATCAAGGGCGGCAAGTCAGAGCCTTTTTCATTCGAATTCCTGTTCTTCCTTCAAAGGAGCGTTTCAGCCCGCGAGCGGATGCGGGAAAACGTCCTGTTCTTCCTTCCTGCAAGCAGAGGAGCTTCGCGCTTCGACCAAAGAGAAGATGACAACGCGTTTGCGGACTCGTCTGAAGGGAATCGTCTTCTTTTCGATTCGATTTTTCGGTTCTTCGGAATCCTGCGGCGCGCCTTTCTCATTTCTTGATTCGAGCCGGATTTTCATCCTGCAAATTCCAGACGAACGGGGGAAAATGTCGCACGCGCCTCATTCAGAAGCGCAACGGATTTCAGATTTCGCTCGTCGCAACGGCTTTTCATGCAAAAATCGTGCGTGCGCAAAAACGGTTTTTCTGTCGCTCGCTGCGACGCTGCGCGCATGCTGAAAGGCGAAGGATGGATCTGAAGAGCGGAACCTGGAAGCCGCGTTGCGCAAAAGCGAAAAAGGATGAAAACCGTCTTGCAGAGGATTTTCAGGAAGAAGCCTTGCGTTCGTCGGATTTCATCTGATTCCAGAGGATTGTAGAAAGAAAGCAAACGAAGCGGTTTCCAACAGCGGAAGAAGAAATGGAGCCAATGGTCCGATTCGAACGGACGACCGGTTCATTACGAATGAACTGCTCTACCGACTGAGCTACATTGGCATTCTATTACCGGAAACATGTCGCTTAATATAGCATGACATCACTAAGAATCAAATGGAATTTTAAAATTTTTTCATCATAGTTCAACTTTTTGTTCTTCATTTCGCGTTCGATTGCGTCCGGATCTTCGCCTGTCTGCTTTGCGATGTCCATTTCCTCCTGCATGACGGTCCCCATGTACGACTGCAACGCCGTCACGATGTCCTCTTTCTCCTGCTCCGAATCATGCTC
>CAZAAM010000017.1:7492-12908 GCA_964483055.1 uncultured Victivallales bacterium | reverse complement strand
TACCGCATCACGCCGTGACGCGCTTCCGGATCCGGCCCGGTTCCTGCGTCGTCAACGGAAAATCGAAGATTCTTCGATTTTTCTTCCAAATCCGGCTTGATATTCGAATGTTCGAAGTTATATTCTTTTTATTAGGTTGGAGCAACTTCTAGCGTGCTGTTCCTTTTGGAATTCAGTTTGTGACAGTTGTAGTACTGGGAAGTCTCCGACCTTTCCTTTTTCATACTGCTCTTCCGTTATTTCATGCGCCGAACGCACATGGTTCCTTTTCCCGCGCGCCTGCTCGTCAGAAGAATCCTGATGCTTTCGCGGCCACTCTTGCGCAGCATGAAATCGATCCGGTTCGCGCAGCCGATCACGGAACTGCTGGCAGCGGCCGCCGTCGTGATTCTCATCGTGGAATATATTCGCAATATGCTGAAGGAGATCGCATATGAAGAGAGTCATCGCCATCGGACGAGAATTCGGGTGCGGCGGCCGCGAGTTCGGACAGCGCCTTGCCGGTGCGCTTCAGGTCGCCTATTATGACAAGGAAATCGTCTCGGAAATCGCGCGTCGCACCGAGCTTGCGGAACAATATGTTCAGCAGATCGTCGAAAAGCGTCCGATTCCGCTGTTTCCTCTGACGACGCAACAGAGTTTCGGACTTGTCGCCTCCGTCCTGAATCCGAGCCTCTCCATCTATCAGGAGCAGAGCCGGATTATCGAAGAAATGGCGCGGAAGTCCGATTGCGTCATCGTCGGACGTTGCGCGGATTACATCCTTTCCGACGCCAAGCCGTTCCGCATCTTTCTCTATGCCGACATGCCCTCCCGCATCGAACGCTGTCGCCAGCGGGCGACGAACGCCAAGGAGCGCGAGATGTCCGACAAGGAAATGGCGCGCATGATCCGCAGGATTGACAAAAGTCGGGCCGCGTACTACGAATTCTACACTGGGCTGACATGGGGTGAAAAAAGTCATTACGATCTTTGTCTCAACACGGCGTGCGCGCCGATGGATCAATTAGTTCTTTCCATCGTGCGACTTTTCCAGTGAACCGACGAAAAGCGGCGCACCGTGCGGCATTTCATCTTGCACGCTGCATATTCTCGCGCGGCGCCGAGCGATGATCGAGCGGGACAGGGGAGGGGAGGAGCATGTCCGTTCGACAGCAGGAAGGCAGGGCGTTCCGCTGTTTCCGCCTTGATGCCGGTCGGCCATGATTTCCTTCAGCATGCCGCAATCGACTGCTCGCGTTCGAAAAAAGCTCCGTCCGTTCCGCTTCCGTTCAGAGAAACGCGGGAAGCGTCTTCTATGTTAAATTCGTCTCTTTCATTCGCAGCGTCCTTCTCGATCGAACGTCGCGAGCGCGGTTCGTTTTCTCCATGGGAAGAACGAATCCGAATTCTTTAAGATCATCATTCGGATCGGAAGCAGCCTTCCGCACGCGACAAGAGGGATTTCTGCAAGTTCCGGCGCTTCTTCGGTTCGCGATGCAGCCATGCAGGAATAAGAGCGCCATTCGGCGCCGGACGCGAACGCTTCAGGCATGCGGGGGACAGCGCATCGATGTTCTGCGGATATTGATTAATTATTGAAAACAAGTTTCATTCCTTCTGTCGGAACGCGCGTCCTTGAAGTCAATGTCGGCGTCGGTCGACTGCTTTTTGCAATGCTGCGGGGGGGCGAGTCATAGTCAGAGACGCGAAACATCATTCGCTTATGCTTGCGCGGATGCATGAAAAAAAGCGCGAAAAAATAATTTTTTTGCAAGAAATTCGCTTGCTTTTCTCGCGAATTCGGAAGATATTGAATGCGGAGAAATTTTCGAGAGACGGGCGGAGAGAAGCGCTGCGACGTCCCTGTGCGTTTCGCGTTGCTCGAAGCGGAGAACCATTGCGTGCAATAAAAACAGGAGAGAAAGAAGCCATGCAGACGATTACAATCGCTCGCGAAATGGGTGCAATCGATCTACGAAGCGAAGAGGAACTGTGCAAGGCGGTAAACCTTCGCCTCATTCACAAGTCCATTTTGGAACAACATTTCGAAAAGCTTGGCATAGACGTGGAGTTCATGCGCCGTTATGACGAGCGCAAGCCGGGCATCGTGGCATCCTTTCTCAGAGGGACGGACATCTATTGGGAGACCTTGCGCACGGCGATTCTTCAGGAGGCCGCGGAGGGGTCCGTCGCGATCGTCGGCCGCGGAGCGAACTTCCTGCTCGAGAATCTGATCCATTGCCTGCGCCTGCGCTTTGTCGCTCCGCTGAACATCCGCGTGGAGCGCGTTGCCGCGGAGACCGGAATGACCAGAAAGCAGGCGAAGGAATGCGTTCAAAAATGCGACCAGGAACGCAAGGGCTTCTGCCTTTACTATTACGGACGCAAGTGGCAGGATCCTGCGGGATACGATCTGACCATCAATACCGAGAACCTCAATTTGCCGGATCTGATCGAAGTCGTGAAGCGGCTGCTCGCATCGCAGAAGCAGTTCCCGGATGCGGAGAGAAATCTTAAGAACGCGCTTCTTGCCCAGTCCATCCGCTACCTGATCAATGTCGATCGGAAACTGATCGTCAGCTTTTTGAAGGTCGAATGCGACGACGGAGACGTTGTCATCAGCGGCACGGTTTCCTCGAAAGGGATTTCCGAACGCGTTCAGAAGGAGGTCGAAAAGATGGACGGCGTTCGTCACGTCGAGAATCGTCTGGAAGTCGTTCAACAGGACATTCCGATGCGTCTTCAGTGACGCGTTCCGCATGATGCGCGGCGGATTCGGTCCGTCCAAAGGGGCTTTCGCCGCGCTCTTTTCTCCGCATCATGGTCCGCCGCCTTGTCAATCTTTCCCTATAAGACGGAAAATGCGTGCATTGACGATGTCGCCCTGCTTTCAAATGCGGGTTTTCCGGACATGATCCAGGAGCGCGGCCTTGAAGACGCACGTTTCATGCTGGCTCATTCGATGCCTCGGAAGCAGAAGTCGCAGGATCTGTTTCCCCTTCTCGCGCTTGACTTGCGCCTGATGAGTTCGGACGCAAGACATCGTGGCGAGCGATGTTGTCTTTTTGTCGTTCGTCTTGCTGCAAGCGGCTCTTGAACGCGTGCAAACAGCCCTTGGAAGAAAGAAGACTGGCTTTGCGAGTCGTTCGTCTCGCGGCTTCCGTTTTTTCTTTCCGCGTTGACCTTGAAGTTCAGCATGACGGCTTGTCGCCCGCTTCAATTCGGCGGCGCGGATTTCACGAATCGTAGAACGTCGTTGGGGAGGCGATGCCGCGACGTTCGTGCCAGAGCGAGGTCGAAGGCTTCGTCCTTCCTTCGAACGGCAGTCCGTTTCAATGCCGAAACGCCGTGCGCATTCCTATTCCGCTTCGGTCAGCTTCGCCGCAATGAATTCGCGATGTCCAAGCGTTCCGGTTCGAACGACCTGCAATCGTTTGTCCAGCCGTTCCGCTTCCTTCGAAAACGAAGCGCGCTCCTTTTCGCGGTCGCGCATGATCACGATGTCGTCATTCGCGATTTCCCCGATCGCTTCGGAAAGAGTCCGAAGCGGATACATTTTCTTATAAAGGCCGGTCATTTCCTTTTCCTTTGCATAGACAAGGCGGATGCGTTCGCGCTCTTCCGGCGGGAGCTGATATGCATATTTCAAGTCATCGTGATCCGGGCCCATTTCATACAGCCAGATGATGCGCGGACGCAGGCTTTCCGCTTCGTGCACGAAACGCTCCGAGCTTTCCAGCGTTGCAAGAAACGGATTCAGGGCCACGCAGAAAAAGGTCGCGGCGATCAGGGCCGGACGGAACGGCTTCCATGCGTCGCGCAGGAAAGGCGGAACGCAGAGCATGATCGCCGCCGCGCAGACGAAATGTTCCCACGGAAGAAGCGACGGATCAGTCAGGACGCAGCCGAGAACGACAAGAATCGCGACCGCAGCCAAAAAGCATGGGAGCGCAAGGCGGTTCAGCAGCTTCAGAGAAAAGGGCAGCCAGCGATCTGTGAGGCGCGGCGAAAGACCTCCGTTCCAGGCGCAGGCCGCCATGAGAGCGAAACCCGAAAGCGTAGGCGCAATGTAACGCAGATGCTTTGCGGACGGAACGCTCAGCAACAGAAGCGGAAGCAGCGCGCAGCCGATCCATCCCGCGACGGGCGGGCGCAGCCAGCCTTTTTTCGGAAGAAGAAACACGGCGAGCGCAAGCAGAGAGATCGGAGCAAGAGAGGGAATGCCCTCGACGAAATAGGAAAGAAAGTTGCTGTTCGCTCCCATTCGACTTCCGAACTGACAGAGCATCGCCCAGCGCCAAAGTTCTTCGCCGCCCTGTGCATGAACCGCTTGGAAGTATGCGAATCCGCAAAGGGTCGTCGCCGCCGTTCCGACGAATCCATACAGAAGAACGCCCTTCCAATCCCGGTTCGCAATCAGAAAGCCTGCAATCGCGCCGCCGAACAAGACGATCCCCATTGCTCCGCGCGTAAAGAAACAGGCGGCAAGGAGAAGCGTGAAGAGGCACGCCGAGATCCATGCGCGCGTCTTGTTTTGAAATGCAAGCAGCATCGTCGCGACTGCGGCCGTTGCAGGCGTGTCAATCCCGAACCCGAAGAAGAACCGCAGAAATTCCGGCGTGACAACAAGAAGTGCGGCCGCAAGCAGTCCGGTTCCGCGCCGAAAGCGTTCTCCAATCAGGCAGACGGCGGCAACGGTCCAACTTGCGCAGAGAATCGCAGGCAGAGCAAGCGTCCAAAGGGAAACGAATCGTCCGCCGAGCGACGTCAGAAACGAGGCGATGACCCAACCGGAGGGATAGTCCGCATACTCCACGCCATGAATGGTCGGAAAGATGCCGATTCCGTGCGCCGCCATGTCTTGAACCATGATTGCGAAACGGATGTCGATCTTTGTAACTTCAGCGCCGATCGCGCCGAGCGACAGTAGAATGAACGTCGTCAGGAAGCAGCTTGCCGCCATGAGACGAATCCCGCTTTTATCATTAGGTCTTGCTTCGTTCAAGGCAAGGGCGGGATTCGTGATGTCGAGAGTTTCTTTCTTCAGACGCTCGGCATTTTTTTTCATGGCGCATTCCTGATATTCTGATTTTCGGTCTCCTGTTAGGCGAATTTAAATTATATTTTATTTCCCCGATTTCAAGCTGAAATAAAAAAATATTTCTTGTTCGCCTTCCCGCGTTACGAGTCGGCGCGATTTCGATTCTGCGCGTTCGCACTGATCGAATTCGTTGTCGCCGCTTTTGCGCACGCGCAGGCGCGAGGAGAATAAAAAAGCTCGCGGCGTCGATTTCCGCAAGCCTGAAGGTCGGAATGGTGGTGGGGGATGGATTCGAACCATCGAAGTCAGGGACGGTAGATTTACAGTCTACTGCATTTGACCGCTCTGCAACCCCACCGAAAATGGAGCGGGTAGAGGGAATCGAACCCTCAC
>CAZAAM010000017.1:6972-7482 GCA_964483055.1 uncultured Victivallales bacterium | reverse complement strand
ATTAGCTTGGAAGGCTAATGTTCTACCGTTGAACTATACCCGCGCAGAGGCTGTCTCAAACATGGGTATTAAAATAGCGCAGGGAAGCGAAAAGTCAAGTGCGAAACGAAAGAAAAAATAAAAAATATGTGCAGGAAGCGCTTCTCGATACGGAATGAAGCGGAAAACAAGGGCATTGTTCTTGCTTGGAATCCGAAACCTGCGAAACAAGCATTTGCGCGGGAAGACGCAGAAGATGCGGAAGAAAAGCGGCTCGGCATGCGCGTCCGGCTTCTCCCGCACGGCAGACTGGAGTTCGTTCCGGGATTCGCGTACGCATGCAGAAAAATCCCGAATCCGTGCAGGGAAAACGCTGAACCCGTGGAAAAAATTGCGAAGACATGGTATATTATAAGGATTCGAACGGATGTTCGCGAATCGTTCGTCGCATGCGAAAAACGGGCTTCCGGCGAGGCGGCGGACGCGGCTGCAAAATCAGGAGGAAGGAACAATGCAGAACACTCCCAAAGG
>CAZAAM010000017.1:0-6962 GCA_964483055.1 uncultured Victivallales bacterium | reverse complement strand
AAATCGGCATCTTCGGACGGAGAAACGCTGGAAAATCGTCTCTGCTCAACGCGCTGGCCGGGCAGGACGTGTCGATCGTCTCGGATTTCCCGGGAACGACGACCGATCCCGTGGAAAAGGCGATGGAGCTTCCGCCGCTCGGACCTGTGCTTCTGATCGATACGGCGGGAATGGACGAGGAGCTGACGGCGATCGGGCTTCAGCGCGCGGAGCGGAGCCGCCGCATCTTCGAGCGATGCGATCTGGCGCTGCTCGTCGCGGTCGGCGAACTCGACGAGACGGAGGAGGATCTTCGCAAGGAATTCGAATCGAGAAAGATTCCGTATCTTGTCGCATTCAGTCAATGCGACGTGACGAAGCCGCCTTCCGAGCTGTTGGAGCGCCTGAAGCAAGACAAGGTCGACTTTGTTCTGGTTTCCGCTAAAACGCGCGAGGGCATGAGCTCGCTTCGCGCCGCGCTGATTCGAAACGCTCCGGAAGACTTTCTCGGCTCAACCCCGATGCTTGGCGATTTGATTCCGCCCATGTCGCCGGTCCTTTTGATCACGCCGATCGACAAGGAGGCGCCGAAAGGGCGCATGATCCTGCCGCAAGTGCAGGCGATCCGCGATGTTCTGGATCACGACGCCTATTGCATCGTCGCGCGTGAGAACGCGATCGAACAGGCGCTGCGCGACCTGACTCGGCCGCCCGCTCTGGCTGTGACGGATTCTCAAGCGTTCGGCAAGGTGTCGCAGACGGTTCCGCCGGAAGTCCCGCTGACGTCGTTTTCGATCCTTCTTGCGCGCATGAAAGGCGATCTTGCAACCTGCGCGGCCGGAGCCGCACGCATCGATCGTCTGCGCGACGGCGACCGAGTGCTCGTCGCGGAGGCTTGCACGCATCATCCGATCGGCGACGACATCGGACGGGAAAAGCTGCCGCGATGGATTCGTAATTATACGCATGCGGACGTGAAGTTCAGCGTCGTGAGCGGAGCGGACTTCCCGGAGGATCTGAGTCCCTATGCGCTGGTTCTGCATTGCGGAGCCTGCACGTTCAACCGTCGAGCCGTTCTCTCGCGCATCCTGCGATGTCGCGAGCAAGGCGTTCCCTTTACGAACTACGGAGTCGCCATCGCTCACGTTCATGGAATTCTGGAACGTGCGCTTGCGCCGTTCCCGTCTGTCTACGAGGCGTTCCGGAAGGCGCGCGAGGAAGCGTAAGGTCTTTTCCGAACATCGGAGCGTTCGTCAGACGCGAATTCGCCTTCGCCGTCAAGCCCGCGGACTGGAATTCGGAAGCCGTTTTCCACTTTTAAAACGCGCCGAGCCGCGTTGCGACTTCCGACGCCAGTCGGGCTCCCGCCTCCGCCGCATCTTGAAGCGTCGCGCCGGAAAGAATTCGTCGAAGAAACGCTGCGCTGAAGGCGTCGCCGGCTCCGACCGTGCTGACGACGCGAACCGGAACGGCTGGAACGGCAATCCGCTCGTCTCCTCGCAAGACTTCGCATCCGCGCGCGCCGAGCGTGCGAATGACGACGTCGAGGTTGAACGCGTCAGCGAGTGAAGCGCAATCCGCGGAAATGCCGAAGAGTTTCGCAATGACTTGAAGTTCTTCTTCGTTGAGTTTTAAAATGTCGGCCGCAAGGAGAGATTCTTCGAGAATCTCCTTGGAATAAAAGTCCTGACGGAGATTCGCATCGAAAAAAATCGTTGAATCCTGCGCGATTTCGTCCAAAAGACGCCGAAGCGTTCTGCGGGATGCGCATCCGCGCTGCGCCAAAGAGCCGAAGCAGAACGCATCCGCGCGCGGCAGCGGCTTTTCCGGAAGCGAAACGGCGTCGTAGGCGCAATCCGAGAGGAATCGATAAGAAGGAACTTTTTTCGCATCGAGAACGATGTCGACGCGTCCGGTCGGATGATCCGGAAGAATTGCGACATAATCGACGGGAAGTCCTTGACGGCGCAATTCCGAAATCGCGCTGCGACCTGCGGAATCGTCGCCGACCGCTGAAACCATGACGGCGTTTGCGCCGAGTCGATGCAGATGCACTGCCAGATTAAGCGGTGCGCCGCCGAGGCGGGCTCCGTCCGGGAAGACGTCGTAAAGAATTTCGCCGAAGGAGATGATCGTCGGCGCGTTCGCATCGTTCATAAGCCGCTCCCTGTTTCTTCCGCCGTCGCCGCATCGCGGAATCATCGGAATATAGCGCATTCGAAACGAAAAAGCAAACGCCGCGCATGAACGTTGCCGGTCATGTCGTCGATTCGACGATTCAAAACGCGCCGGAGGCGAAGAAGCGGCGCACGGCGTCGATCGCCTGCTGCGACTTCAAAAGATCGTTGTGTCCGCCGTCAAGTTCGGTCAGAACATAGGGAAAGTCGCGTGGAACGACGCTTGCCGCATGAACCTTCCCGTCGCGTGTCGCACGGACGATTCCCGTCGGTCGGGACGTCGGCATCGGCGGAATGCGATGGACGAACGCCGATGGGAAGGTCGCCATGTCCGTCAACACGGGGAGGAGGCGGCCCAGACCGAATACGCATGCGAGCGAACCCCAGCGGGATCCCCGATTCGGCGGCGCAAGCATGACGACGCGTCCGATGCGGCTGCGCTCTTCTACGGTCATAGCGTTCATCGCGGAACGGAAGACGAGTCCGCCCATGCTATGCGTCAGAACACGGATGTTTCGCGTGTCAGGTCGATTCGTCGCAAGCTCGCGGAAACGCAGGAGGAAATCATTCGCATGACGTCGTATCCCCGCGCGAAAGGAGCAATAGTCGAAGAGCGCGACGTCGAATCCGTCCGCGGCGAAGGCGTCGGCGAACTTTCGAAGATGGCGCGCGCGGTGCGCGAAGCCGTGTACGAGGATGCAAAGTCCTTTCGCTTCGCCTTGCGCCGGGCGAACGAGAAAGGATGCAGTCTGATCCGGGGCGTTGCGTCGGAGAAAGTCTTGCAGGACGGATGAGAATGACATTCGATATCAGCGCGCAGCCTGCGCCGCTTGGTCAGAGCGGAAGAGGCGAACCGTCGGAGAGAAGGCGGACGGAAAGCTCGTAGCCGTCGTAGAAGCCGAAGGTTTTGGGAAAGTTCTGCTTTGGGAGCGCGATGGAGCCCGGATTGAAGATCGTGATTCCGCAATCAAGCGTCTTCAATACCGGGATATGCGTATGCCCGTGCGCAAGAATGGTTCCCGGCGGAAGGGGCGGAAGATTTCGCTCGTTCCACATGTGTCCATGCGTGAGGAAGAAGCGCAGACGCGGCGTCAGAAGTTCGGAATAGTCTGCCATGATGGGGTATTCCAGCAACATCTGATCGACGTCTGCGTCGCAGTTGCCGCGGACGGCGAGAATGCGTTCCTTGCGCGTGTTGAGCAACGCAGCGGCCTCTTTCGGATCGTACATTCGCGGAACGCCGTTGCGCGGGCCGTGATAGAGGGCGTCGCCGAGCTGAACGAGCAGATCGGGCTTGAGGGCGTCGTCGAAGAAGAAGACCCGTTCAAGATCTTCCGTGACGCCATGGATGTCGGAAAAGAAAAGCAGTTTCATCGGAAGGGGATCCTATGGAAAGACGCAATGTTCTATGGGATTCCGCGCGTTGACGCGGCAAGACCATACAATACCACGAGGGTCGCGGGATTGCAAACGAAAAATGCGCGAGCGGATTTGAAAAGAGGGAAAGCATGCTGTATACTATGCGCCTGGACGGGGATGCGCGGGAATCCTCCGCTTCGCATTTCAATCGACTCGCTTCATCGGAACAGGGAAAGGAAGACGCATTGTCCGGAAAACTACTATGGGCCGGAGAAGGGCTGACCTTCTCCATCGGGCGACAGACGCTGTTTCGCGGCGCATCCTTCAGCATATCGGAGGGCGAACGCGTGGCGATGGTCGGACGCAACGGAACGGGCAAGTCCACGCTGATGCGAATGATCGCCGGTTTGGAAGAACCGTCCGGAGGGACTGTAACACGCGCCCGCGATCTGCGCGTCTCCATGATGCCGCAGACCTTTCGTCCGGAACCAGGAACAGCGACGGTCCGCTCCGCCGTGGAGGAGGGCGCGGCATGGTTTCGGCTTTTGCGCGAACGCTACGAATCGGACGGGATCGGCGCGGAAGAGCACGAGCGTCTGGAGCGCCTTTTGACCCTGCACGATGCCTGGAATCCGGAAAACAAGGCGGCCGCGATTTCGGAGCGTCTCGGCCTTCCGTCCCCGGATGCGGATCTCGCGACGCTGTCTGGCGGCGAGCTTCGGCGCGTCATGCTGGCGCGTGCGATCGTCGCGGAGCCGGATCTGCTGCTTTTGGATGAACCGACGAACCACATCGATGTGGATGCGGTGGCGTGGATCGAAGATTTTCTTGCATCTTATCGCGGCGCGTGCTTCTTGATTACGCACGATCGGTATTTTCTCGACCGGATTGCAACGCGGATCGTCGAGCTGGACCAAGGCCTGATTCATTCCGTTGGCGCGACGTATGCGGAATATCTGGAAATGAAGGCCGCCCGCGAGCATGCCGAGGATCAGTCGGAAGCCAGACGCGCCAGTTTTTTACGGCGTGAAATCGAATGGGTGCGCCGCTCCCCGAAGGCGCGCCTGCGCCGCAATCTCGGACGCATCAAGCGTTATTATGAAATTGAGGCTCAGAGCGGACCTCAGCGTATCGGAGACGTCGAACTGCTGATTCCGCCGCCCGCGAGGCTCGGCAATCAGGTGGTTGACCTGAAAGATGTTTCGCTCTCGCTTGGCGGCAGGAAGCTGATATCGCATTTCAGCTGGAGCTTCACCGCAAAGCAGAAGGTCGGCGTGATCGGACCGAACGGAGCGGGGAAGACCAGTCTGCTCAAACTGTTGACAGGCGAACTTGCCCCGGATTCAGGCGAAGCGAAGATTGCGGAAACGGTCGAATTCAACTATGTCGATCAGGCGCGCATCGCACTTGACCCGGAAAAGACCGTCATGCACGAGGTCGCAGGCGATTCCGATCATGTGCGCATCGGGCGCGATTCGGTGTCCGTCTGGACGTATCTCAAGCGTTTTTTATTCGAGGACGAGCGGATCAAGACGGAAGTGAAGTTCCTTTCCGGAGGGGAGAAGGCGCGGCTGATCTTGGCGAAGCTTTTAAAGCGCGGAGGGAATTTTCTGATTTTGGACGAGCCGACGAACGATTTGGATCTTTCCACGCTGCGCGTGCTTGAGGAGGCTCTGATTCAGTTCCCTTCCACGTTGGTCGTTGTCAGCCACGACCGTTACTTCCTGAATCGCGTCTGCACGCATATCATCGCCTTTGACCGCCCGGACGGCGTTTTAACGGCGATGGAGGGAGACTACGACTATTACAAGGAAAAAAGCGCGGAGCAGGCGGCTCTGCGTGCGGAAGGCGAGACGGTGCGCGCACGCACGGAACGCGTTTCCAAACAGACGGTCTCTCCCGTTTCGGGCGGAACTGCGGACAACGGAGGCGGAAAGCGTCGGAAGAAGCTTTCCTACAAGGAGGAGCGCGAGCTTGCGCAGACGGAAGCCGCGATTCCCGAAGCCGAGGCCGAGGTCGCGCGATGCGAAGCCGCATTCGCCGATCCGAAGCTCTTTGCGGAGCGCCCGAAGGACGTGCCCGACGTGCGCGCGGCTCTTGACAAGGCCAAACGCGAACTTGACGCCCTGTATGCGCGTTGGGAGGAGCTCATATCCAAAAAGGAACTCCTGGAACAGAGCAACGACGCGCTTTGACGAAGGCTCTGCCGGCTTTTCACTTTTTTGGAAGCATTTCCTTATTCGCCGCCGAATGCCGGCGATTCAAAAAAACAATCAGCCCGCCCGCGATGCGGAACGACAAAGGAGGAGAACATGGACAATCGAATGAGACGCGACCTTGGAATGGCTTATGTCGCGGACAAGGACGTGTTTGAAGAAGTCCTTGCGACAAGAAGACTTTTGCAGAAGTTTAATCAGGCGGATCCCGGCGATCTTCCTCAGCTCCAGGAGATGGCGCGCCGTCTTTTCGGAAAGGCTGGCAAGAATCTGATGGTGATGCAGCCGTTCTTCTGCGACTATGGCAAGCACATTGAGGTCGGCGACAACTTTTTCGCAAATTTCGGCTGCACGATTCTTGACGTCGCCAAGGTCGAAATCGGCGACAACGTCTTTTTCGCGCCGAACGTCAGCATCTATACGGCGGGACATCCGTTGCATCCCGAATCGCGCAACTCGATGTATGAATACGGCGTTTCCGTCAAGATCGGCAATGATTGCTGGCTCGGCGGCAACGTCGTCGTCGTGCCGGGCGTGACGATCGGCGACGGCTGCGTGATTGGCGCCGGCAGCGTAGTCGCGAAGGATATTCCGCCGTATTCTCTTGCAGTCGGCAATCCCTGTCGCGTGATTCGCAAGATTACAGAGGAGGACCGGAAGTTCTATCGGACTGGAAAGGAATTCGATCCTGACGCCTGGGAACAGGTGCAGGAGTTCGTGCGACGAAAGAAGTCCGGAGACGCGTCTCTTTCGGAAGGCAGGGGACTGCTCTTTTGACCTGATCGCGTTCGGCGCGGCATGCGCGTGGGCATGGCTTTTCCCCCGAACGAAGGGGACGCTGCGACGGCGGCCTCTTCGTTTTTTGCATTCTGCTCAGCAGGATGCGGGCGGAATGGAAAGACGCGCCAGTCTGCGTTCCGCACGCAGACGACTGCAACGGCGCTTGCGCCCATTGGCAAGAATCCAGCACTCCCAGAATATGACGATGGAGAAAAGAATCAGCGAGGAAGGAACGACAAGGAACGCGCCGGTCAATCCGAATCGGTCGCCCAGAAAGCCCATCAACCATGTGAAGAAGCCGCATCCAGGGACGCCGATCGCGGAAAAGTAAATGTAAAGCATGGTCGAGTCCAATTTCGGCATATTGACAACGCCATAGACTTGCACGGTCGGCCAGAATGGAGAAATTCCAATTCCGGAAAGGAAAAGAAGCAGAAACAGGATGGAAAAG
>CAZAAM010000016.1:18308-18694 GCA_964483055.1 uncultured Victivallales bacterium | reverse complement strand
ATTCCAAGCGTGACAGGCGGCGGAAGCGGTGAACTCTACTCCTCGCAGGCATTCAATGCCGTCCTCGTCGCGGCGAAGCATCGAGCGGAGGCGATGAACGATGAATACATCAGCGTGGAGCATCTTCTGCTTGGCATTTTGGAAAAGGACGCCGACTGCGCAGCCATTCTTCAGAAGGTCGGCGTCACAGAGGACAGCCTGCTAAAAGTTCTTGTCGAAATCCGCGGCAATCAGCGCGTTACGAACGAAAACCCGGAAGCGTCGTTCGAGGCTTTGGAAAAATACGGGCGCGACCTGACGGATGCTGCGCGCAGAGGAAAGCTCGATCCCGTGATCGGGCGCGACGACGAAATCCGCAGAACTGTGCAGATTCTTGCCCGTCGAAC
>CAZAAM010000016.1:1409-18298 GCA_964483055.1 uncultured Victivallales bacterium | reverse complement strand
TGCCAGAGTCCTTGAAGAACAAGCGTCTGATCGCGCTTGACATGGGGGCGTTGATCGCCGGCGCGAAATACCGAGGCGAATTCGAAGAGCGTCTGAAGGCTGTCTTGAAGGAGGTTACAAGCTCCGAAGGAAACATCATCCTCTTCATAGACGAGCTGCATACGGTCGTCGGCGCTGGCGCGAGCGAAGGCAGCATGGATGCAGGCAATCTGCTGAAGCCGGCCTTGGCGCGCGGCGAACTGCACTGCATTGGCGCAACCACCCTGAACGAATACCGCAAATACATTGAAAAGGATCCCGCTTTGGAACGTCGCTTCCAAAGCGTTCTTGTGCCTCAGCCATCCGTCGAGGATACGATTTCCATTCTCCGCGGCCTGAAGGAACGCTATGAACTTCATCACGGAGTCAAGATCCGCGACGGCGCGCTCGTCGCCGCCGCAACTCTCTCGGATCAGTACATTCCGGATCGATTCCTTCCAGATAAAGCCATCGACCTTGTCGATGAGGCGGCGGCAAAGCTGCGGACGGAGATCGATTCCTGTCCGCAGGAGATCGACGAGGCGGAACGGAAGGCGCTGCGCTTGGAAATCGAACTGAGCGCGCTCAAGCGCGAGAAGGACGATGCCAGCAAGGAACGCAGGGAAGACATCGAGCAGGGGCTTGCGGACGTCAGGGAAAAGACGAAGACGCTCCGTGCTTCCTGGAACGCGGAAAAGGAGTCGATCGGGAAACTGAGAGCCCTTCGCGAAAGTCTCGACGCTGCGAAACTGGATCTTGAACGCGCGCAACGGGATTTGGACTATACGCGGGCGGGCGAACTGCGCTTTTCCGTCATTCCGGGGATCGAACGTCAGATCGCCGAGGCCGAGACGGCGCTTCGCAATGCGCCGGACAAGGAACGAATTCTGAAGGAATCCGTCTCGGAGGAGGATATCGCCGAGATCGTCAGCCGCTGGACTGGAATTCCTGTTTCCAAGCTGGTGCAAAGCGAACGGCAGAAGCTCCTTGCGCTTGCAGAACATCTGCATTTGCGCGTGATAGGCCAAGACGAAGCAGTGGACGCTGTCGCGGACGCAGTGTTGCGCTCCCGCGCCGGACTTAAGGATCCGAAGCGCCCGATCGCATCTTTCCTCTTCCTCGGTCCGACCGGCGTCGGCAAAACGGAACTTGCGCGCGCCCTGGCGGAAAATCTGTTCGACGACGAACGGGCGATCATTCGAATCGACATGAGCGAATACATGGAAAAGTACAGCGTTTCGCGTTTGATCGGCGCGGCTCCCGGCTACGTCGGTTATGATGAAGGCGGTCAGCTGACGGAGGCGGTTCGCCGCCGTCCTTACGCGGTCGTTCTGTTCGACGAGGTGGAGAAGGCGCATCCGGATGTCTTCAATTTGTTCCTCCAGATTCTGGATGATGGTCAGCTGACCGATTCGCATGGACGCACCGTGAGCTTCAAGAATACGATCATCATCATGACGTCCAATTTGGGCAGCGATCTGCTCTTGGAGGCAGGAGAGAAGACAGAAGAAGCGAAAGCCGGAATTATGAAGCTCTTGCATGAAAGCTTCCGCCCTGAATTTCTGAATCGAATCGATGGAATTCTGATGTTCCAGCCTCTTGGCAAGGAGCAGATCGTCAAGATTCTCGATCTTCAGCTCGATAATCTGCGGCGCCGCTTGAACGGGCAGGGAATCGCAATGGAGGCGTCCGATCCTGCCAAAAAGATTCTTGCGGACCATGGTTTCGATCCGCGGTTCGGAGCCCGTCCTTTGAAGCGCATCCTTGTCAACGAAGTGGAGACGCCAGTGTCGCGCATGCTGATCTCCGGCGAACTGCATGAGGGAATGACCCTCAAAATCGGCGCGAAGAAGGGTGAACTGGAATTCGCCGCCGTCTGACGTTGCATTTTGCGCGACCGCAGGATATATTAAGCGAACTTGAAAGGATTCGACGAGATGACGAAAAAGAAAGAAGCCGATAAGACGAAAAACGAAGACGCGAAGGGCGCAAGCTCCTCCGCGCATCATAATGAAAAGAAGGCGGAAGCCAATGCGCCGGAAGCGAAGGAATCGGAAACCGAACGCAAGGAAGAGCCCAACGCCGGAACTCAGGACGCCGTTTCCGATGACATGGAGGAAAAGCCGAATTTCGAACCGCTTCCGGAAGATGAAATCGTTGAGTTGAAGGAAAAGCTTGCGAACGCGGAGCGGCTTCGGCTTCTCGCTTTAGCCGACATGGACAATCTGCGCAAGCGCATGTCCAAAGAAATGGAAGCTTTGCGGCATCATGTCACCCAGGATACCGTGTTCCCGTTTCTGCAGGTCTTCGATCACTTCACCATGGCGGTTGAGGCATCGAAGCAGAACGGAACGCTCGATTCCCTGCAACAGGGCATGGAAATGATTCAAAAGGAATTCAGCAAGGCGTTCAACGACTTGGATATTTCCGTCGTGGACGCCGTCGGGAAGCCGTTCGATCCTTCCTTGCACGAGGCCGTTGCAGAAGAGCATTCGGATACGGTTCCGGCGGGAACGGTGCTTCGGCAATGGTCGCGCGGCTATCGTTGCGGATCGAAGCTGCTTAAGCCGGCGATGGTCGTTGTAAGCAGCGGACCGGACGAAGAGGCTTCCGGGACGAATGAGTCTAAGGACAAGCAAAAGTAATGGCAAAGGATTATTACAATATTCTAGGCGTTTCCCGCGGAGCTTCCGCGGAGGAAATCAAGAAGGCGTATCGCAAGCTTGCGGTGAAGTATCATCCGGACAAGAATCCGGGCGACAAGATCGCCGAAGAGAAATTCAAGGACGTCTCTCGCGCCTACGAGGTCCTCGGCGACGAAAAGAAGCGCAAGCAGTATGACCAGTTCGGCTCCGATCTTTTCGAAAAGGGCGGAGCCCAAGGCTTTGGCGGCGGCGCGTCCGGAGCCGGATTCTCCAACATGGGCGGCAGCTTCCATTTCAGCGGCTTTTCCGATCCGCGAGACCTGTTCAGCCAGATGTTCGGCGGAGCAGCCGGCGGCGGAGCGTCGTTCTCGTTTGAAGACCTTTTTGGCGGAGCGGCCGGGACATCGTCTCATACCGCGCGAGGACGCCGCCGCGCTGCGTCCCCGCGACGCGGAGAGGACATCACGTGCGAAGTCTCCATCGATTTCGTCGATGCCGTCTTCGGCGCAGACAAGAAGATTCGTTTGGCGAAGGAAGACGTCTGCGTCTCTTGCATGGGAACCGGCGCGGAGCCGGGAAGCGGACGAAAAACCTGCAATTCCTGTCATGGAACCGGGTTTGTCACAGTCTCCCAGGCGTTCTATCAGACTCAACAGCCCTGTCCCGCATGCGGAGGAACGGGAGAAATCGTTATCACTCCATGCCGCGCTTGCAACGGAACCGGAAGAGTCCGCACGACACGCGAGCTGCAGATTCATATTCCGCCGGGAGTGACGACAGGGACGAAACTGCGTGTCGCAAACGAAGGCAAGGTTGGTGAAAGCGGCTTGTGCGGAGATCTTTATGTCGTTATTCAGGTTCTCCCGCATTCCGTCTTTTCGCGCGACGGGAAGGACATCGTCTGCGAACTGCCTATTTCTTTGGAAACCGCGCTCTTCGGCGGCATCGTGGATGTGCCGACGATCTCCGGAAAGACTCGCATGAAGATTGCGCCGGGAACGCAGAGCGGCACGACTCTGCGCATCCGCGGCAAAGGCGCCCCCGCTTTAAAAGGCGGCGTGCGAGGCGACCAGCTTGTTCGCGTGCAAGTCGAAACGCCGGTAAATCTTACAGATGAACAGAAACGCGCTCTTTTGAATCTCGGTCTTTCTTCTGCGAATTACCCGAAGCAAGCGGAGTTTCAACGAAAAGCCGCGCAGTTTTTGAAATGAGTCGGCAAAGGAAAGACGTTCATGGGCGGAAAGGATAAGAAGTCGTCAGGGGATGAGAATCCAGTCATTGCGAGAAACCGCAAGGCATATCATGATTACGAGATTCTGGAGTCCTTTGAAGCAGGCATTCAGCTTTGCGGCACAGAGGTGAAAAGCTGCCGCGCCCACAGCGTCCAGCTTCAAGATTCCTTCGCTCGCATCGAACAAGGAAACCTCATCGCCTATGGAATCCATATCTCCCTGTATGCGAACGGAAACCGATTCAATCACCAAGAAAAGGCTCCTCGTCGTCTTCTTATGCATAAGAAGGAAATTCTGAAGCTCTCCTCTCGCGTGCGGGAACGCGGCTTTTCGCTGATTCCATTGAAAATGTATCTAAAACGGGGATATGTCAAGGTCGAGCTGGGCGTTGCGCGAGGAAAGACCCATGGAGACAAGCGGGAAACCTTGCGACGCAAGCAGGATATGCGTGAAATCAGTCGCGCGGTCAAGCGCGGTTGAACGCGTTTTCTTCCATTCGTCAAACGGTCGGATCGGTTATAAGTCGTCGGATTCGGCCGTTTCGCTTTTTCGGACGGATGAAGCAAAAATGCAAATCAGAAGAGAGCGCTATGAAGTCCAAGACACAGGAGGAGGAGCGCGAGGATGCAAAGCGCGACGCGTCTGCTGAGTATGGACTGACGTGTCGCAGGCATGTCTTTAACGCGCAAGATTTCCGCCTCATTCCAATAGGACTGCCCGCTCCGCGCGCGGGGCAGGCGACTGCGCTTTCTGTTCGGAGAGCGCACAGATGCGCTTTTTCTTACCATCGGAGCGTCCCGCTGAAGGCGCCGATGATCAGCACGCCAAGAAGAATGGTTGAGAGCAGAATGCCGAGAACGAGCGGAAGATGAAAGGCGAACCCCCATCCTAGAACGCGGAAAAAATGAATGTCTTCTGGCCGAACCGGTTCGATTTTTCGTCCATCCGCGCTTGGTTGCGCGTTCCGGTCTGTCCGGGGCAGGGCGGCGGTCACCCGGATCGTTTCCAAGCGCATGTCTTCGAGCTTCCGACATTCGGCGGAAAGGCGCGTTTGGTCTTCCGCATCAGACGGACGAAGAGGAGATTCCTGCGCGAGTTCGCTCTGAAATTCCGTAAGACGATTCAATGCGAGACGAATTCCATTGCGTTCCGTTTCGATTTCCGAAGCACGGCGTTCCAGGATCGCGACGGCCTTCGTAACGCGGATCGACAGATCGCGACGAGTCATGCCGTAGTCTTCGTAGCGGCGACGAAGAGCTTCGGAAAGGCGTTTGTCTTTTTCATTCGAAAGCGCCTGATCGGAAGAAGTCGGTCCGGGGGAGGGCGAAACAGACGCCGCTTCCGACGGAGATGAAGCCGGAGACGCAGTCGCAGCAGAGTCGTCCTTTGCGGATTGATCCGATTCCGCGCGAGCGGCGGCATCATTCGCGACCGTATGATCCTTCATGGATTTCGTCGTCGCAGCAATTTTTGCGCTGATCTGGTGCAGGTCGCTCATGACAGGCGATGGCTTCAACATGAAAGGACCTCCGTTATTCGATTCGACTTAATATACCGCTTTTTTTCGGAAAAGCAAGGCTGTCATTGGGCGTTGAAGAGGGTCATTGCATCGGCGACCCTGAAGGAGAGCAGGGCAATCACGAGAAGCGCCTGATCCAAAACGAAAAGGAGCGCGTCTCCGTGCGTATCCTCTTTTCCGCGAATGCGGAAGAAGAAGGATGCAAGGACGCCAAGATACATAATAATGTTTGCGACGCCAAGCAAATAGTAGAGATTCTGGCGATACTCTCCGAGCCCCCAGAAGGCGACGGACAAGGCAAGATCGATGAATATGGCGATCAGCGTGAACTTCACGGACAAATGCCTCCTTCCCTTCCGATTCATTGCAGGCGCATTGATCGCGGCTGCATCGAATTTGAATTGTAAGGCACGTAAGGCGCAGTCGGAACGGGGAGCGGTTCATTGCGGTCGACAGCGCCAAGGCGGCGCGAGATCGGCCAAAAGACGAACAGCCCTCGTCCGATGACGTTCTTTGCGGGAACGAACCCCCAATAACGACTGTCGAGACTGTGCGACGTGTTGTCGCCGAGCGCGAAATAACAGCCTTCGGGAACGCGGACAGTGCGTCCGGAAGAAAGAATTCCGTCCGGCAAATGCCCATGATAGCCGCCCATTCCCGAATAGAGCTTTTTTATCGATGGCGCAAGCTCGTCCGCGCGATGAAACTCCGAGTCGCCTCGGGGACGGATCAAAAGAACGCCGTCTTCGATCTTAATCTCGTCTCCAGGCATGCCGACAAGCCGCTTGATATAATAGTAGCCGGGAACCGGCGCGCCTTGCCAGGTCAGCCCCTCCGTATTGAAGATGAAAACTTCTCCGCGCTGCAACGGCTTGAAATGAATCGAATAACGATCCACGAACAGGTGATCGCCGCTGGAAAGAAGACCTTTGAAGACGGTTTCGCCCTTCCGAAAGAAGCGGCCTTCCGGATTTTCGTCAAGGTAGCGATAGATGTTGCCCACGACATCGCTTCCGGGAAGGACATGAAGCTGCGATCCCAATTGAACTGCGGATGCCGACAGATAGAAATCCAAAGGATTCAAGGAGTCGGAAAGGACGGAAAAGAGAGGGCGCGAGAACGCGCGCGCGCCAGGAGCAAGAACGCCGTCTTCGGCGGCGACCAGTTCCGCGCGCGAGGCGTCGAAGGGCGTGAAAAGACGGGTTGTCGCGGAACGATAAGGCATAGACTCCTCTTCATCAATGTAATGAATTCCGAAGAGGGTCGGCTGCATGCTGCTCGTCGGGATTTGAAACGGCTGCAGAAAGAGCGCGCGGATGCCGAACGCGACGCTCAAAGCCACGACGATTACATCGAGAACCGAGCGCATCCACATAAAGAAGGTATCCTTGCGCGTCAAGGCATTGTAACGTTCCGCAAGATCGCCGAATCGAACCGCCGCTTCCTCGGAATCGACGGGAATCATTTTCGCTTCTGCGGCGATGTCCTCAAGTTCTTCGCGCTCCTTGAAGGAAAGGATGTCGTCGTCTTGCGCAAGCGTGCCGCGTACGGCGGAAAGCAAGGACTTGCGCACCTTGCCGTTTCGTCTGCGCCGCCAGAACGCGAGAAGGGCCGATGCGGGATTCATGGTCGTCACTGCTCCTGATTCTTAAGGACGGCGATGAACGCCTCCTGGGGAATGTTGACACGACCGACCTGCTTCATGCGCTTCTTGCCTTCCTTCTGTTTTTCAAGAAGCTTGCGCTTGCGAGTGATGTCGCCTCCATAGCATTTCGCAAGAACGTTCTTCCTCAGCTGGCGAACCGTCTCCCGCGCAATAATCTTGCCGCCGACTGCAGCCTGAATGGCGATTTGGAACATCTGCTGCGGGATGACGCCGGAAAGGCGTTCGCAGATTTCGCGTCCTCGGGAGTAGGCGTAGTCAGCATGGACTATGCTGGAAAAGGCGTCGACCGGTTCGCCATTGACGAGGATGTCAAGCTTGACGAGCTTCTCAGGCTGATAGCCTGCGGGCTCGTAGTCCATGCTTCCATATCCATGGGTGACGGTCTTAAGCTTGTCATGGAAGTCGATCAGAATTTCATGCATGGGAAGCTGAGCGGTGAGCATAAGATGCTTGCCGTCGACGCTTTCCGTGTTCGTGCAGATGCCGCGTTTGCTCATGATGAGATTCATGATGTCGCCGATGTAGTCGGTCGGGGACATGATGTGCGCGCGGATAAGCGGCTCTTCGATGCGGTCAATGAGCGACTGATCCGGAAGGTGAATCGGATTGTCGACCGGCTTCATTTCACCATTGCGCAAATAGACGTGATAGACGACGCTGGGATAGGTGGCGATGATATCGCAGTTGTACTCTCTGCGAAGACGCTCTTGCACGATTTCCATGTGAAGCAGCCCGAGAAAGCCGCATCGGAAACCGAATCCGAGAGCGGCGGAGCTTTCCGCCTGATAAAGGAACGCCGGATCGTTCAACTGAAGCTTGGCCATGCTGAATTTGAGCTGTTCGTAGTCGGCCGTGTCGATCGGATAGACGCCGCTGAAAACCATCGGCTTGATTTCCTGAAAGCCGGGCAGGGGCTCGTCGCAGGGATTCTTGACGTCCGTGACGGTATCGCCCATGCGCGCGTCGGTCGGAGTCTTGATGTTCGGAACGATGTAGCCGACATCGCCGGCCTCCAGCTTCGGGACGGCGGTCATGCCGGGCTTGAATACGCCGACTTCCTTGACTTCGCTTTCGACGCCGGCTCCGAGGAGTCGAAGCTTGTCGCCGCGCTTGAGTTCGCCGGAAAACATGCGGACATCCACGACGACGCCGCGGTAGGCGTCGTAAAAGGAATCGAAGACGAGCGCAGCCGTTCCCGGCTTGTCGCGACGCTTCGGAGGCGGAATGCGAGCGACGATCGCTTCAAGCAGCTCCGGAACGCCTGTTCCATCCTTTGCGGAAACGAGCAGAACGTCTTCGCGCGGGATCGCAAGAATTTCTTCCATTTGTTCGAAGCACATTGAAAGATCCGCGGCGGGGAGGTCGATCTTGTTGACAACCGGGATGATGACGAGATCGTTGCGAAGCGCAAGGTTGATGTTCGCGACCGTTTGCGCCTGAACGCCCTGCGTCGCATCTACGAGCAGGAGGGCGCCTTCGCAGGCGGCGAGACTCCGGCTGACTTCGTAGGCGAAGTCCACGTGGCCCGGCGTGTCGATGAGATTCAACTCATAGTCGCGGCCATCCCCGGCGGAATAGACCATTTGAACGGGGTGAGATTTGATGGTGATGCCTCGCTCCTGTTCCAAATCCATGGCGTCAAGGAGCTGATCATGAACAAGGTCGCGCTTTTCTACGGTGTGGGTCGCCTCCAGAAGACGGTCGGCCAGAGTCGATTTTCCGTGGTCGATGTGCGCGATGATCGAAAAGTTTCGGATGTGTCCGAGATCAATCATAAATGAATTCCAGTCAGGTTTGCGTTATTAGACTTCCGTCGCATGCAGAATTTTCCAGACGCGATAGAACTCCGAAAGCCCCCATGCCTGCGCATCGCATCCGCGCGGCGTGTGCGGCGCATCGCCGTCCAAAATTTCCGGCACTTGACCGAGACAGCCGGAATCCAGCTGGATGGTCATGGCGGAAAGCACGCTCGCGGCGGTGTCGCGCCCGAACGCCTTGTGCACTTTGTAATAGGCTTCCGGCCAAAGCGGGAACTGCCATGTCCACGCCGTGCCATTGTGATAGGCGACCTTGCGACTCGTGTCTTCATCGCCGACGTAATGTCCGCGGTAAGGATGCAGCGGGTCGTTCAACGGCACGCCTCCGCGTCCGATGATCGGAAGAGGATGCTTCACCGGACGATCCGCAAGCGAACGGATGGCGCCGGGCGTAAGCAGCGACGACGTCGCAATCAGAATGCGCGAGCAGAGCGCTTTGTCCGTGACCAAGCCGAGCGTGATTGCAAGAAGCTGGTTGGGGCGGAGATGGTCGTCCGCAATCGCATGGGATGCAGGCGTGCCGCTGGTCCCATGCAGACAGTCCGAAAGATAGGGAATGTCGGGGCGTATGAAGTATTTTTCGAAGGATTCCTTGACCTGATCCGCAAGCGCCGACCAACGCTCGGCCTCGTTGTCCGGAAGAGCGGAGGCCAGGAAACGCAGCGCGGCATGCCAAAGAGCCTGAATTTCGATCGGATATCCCTCACGCGGCGTTCCGGCCGGATAATTCGTATCCATCCATGTGAAATGCGCCGGACTGAAGATCAGCCCCGATTCCGGGTCGCACTTGATGCCGTTCGGCGTGCCTTCGATGAGTCCCTCCGCAAGAGATACAAGAACCTGAAGCAGATTTTCGTTCTCGCGAACGGGAGTCTTGAGGAAATCAAAGCTTCCTTCCGCCTCGCAGAGATCGCGAATGCCGATGAAAAGCCAAAGCTGGGCGTCGGAAGTGTCGCGGTTTCCCGTATCGTCGCCGGCGATCATGTTGCAGATGGTGCCATGATCGGCAAGTTTTGCGAACTGGGTCAGAATCTTGCGGACGTCTGCGCGAAATTCGGGCTCGGAAATGAGTCCTCGCACGAAGATGAGGGTGTCGCGCCCCCAGTCGAGGAACCAGGGGTATCCCGCAATGACGGTCTTCAGATCGCCGCGCTTGACGATGAAGGCCCGCAAGGAGTTCAGAACGATCTTGTCGATCTGCGAATCCGCCTTGCGAAACGAGTTGATCTTGCCTTCGGGCGTAGGCGGAATGCGCGGCTCGTTCTCAGAGGTCATGATCTGCCCGACGATGGAAACGTAGTCGTCTCCAGTAAGGCTGAATCGAAAATAGCCGGGGCTGTAGAGATCGGAGTTCGGGTCAAGTCCGCGCGCCGCTTCGTTCGGCTGATAGATCATGTAGCTCCATTCTTCGTTGCGAACAAAAGCTCCCAGAGAGGCATGCATCGCAAGGGCGCGCCCTCGCGCCGGTTCGAAAACGAAGCCCTTGGCGTCCTCGTGCAGCTTTGAGGGCCAGTCGCGCTCCGGACCGCCGGAAGCCTTGGTCTCTGTGTGGAAGTTGCGATCTTCGATGTCGGGACGGAAGATGATGCGGACGGACGCCTCGTCGGGGATGTCGAGCTTGCTTCCGGGAATCGCCAGATTGCGATGGAAGGTGACGCGGACCGCGTTGACCCCTTCGATGATCTTCATCTTCATGGTGATGGATACGAAATGACCGTTTCCGACCGGAATTCGATAATTCCAGACGCCGCCGCCGTCGTCGGCGAGATGAAAGTCGTCGATATGGTCGTCCTTCACTTCCTGCAGACGAGCGCGATAAACGACCCACATTCGGTTGCGTCGCCACATGATGTGACGATCGACCGGGATGTTCGGATGCAGATTCGCAAGCATGACGGCGTCATAGCGGCTGTTGAGGCGAGACTGCTCCAGACATTGATGGATGATCGCGCCTTTTCCGTTGGATTGAAGGAATACGCGCGCATGATGATAAAGGTTGCTTCTGCGGATGATGACATCGGCATGGGTGATGTCAGGCGCGAGCTGAAGAATCGTCGATTCGCTTCGGTCGAGCCGATCATTGGCGTAAATGTAGATCGTTGCCTTGAGCTGACGATGCACCTTCGGCGTCTGCAGTGGCGGAATCAAAGCGAAACACCTTCCCGTGGAATCCGTCAGGGAGTTGATAAGCGCGATGACGCTGCCGCTCGTATTGTCGGAAATGCTGAAGCGGAATCGGTGCGGCGCGACGACAAGAATGCAGTGATTCGGAGGAAGAAGCGCTTCTCGACGCAGATCAGTCGGCCAGCTCCAGAGGACGTATGGAATTTCCGACTGTTCCTTGTAAAGCTCCTGAATGAAGCGTTCCGGCGCCTTCAGAAGGAGTTGAGCCAAGTCATGGACGTTTTCATCGTTCGGCAGAACGGCAGAACGGTGCTTCGCAATGATGGCGCGCAGGGCCATGGAAGCAGCTTGCTGGTGAGCAAGCTGAGCCTGATAGAGTTCCGGCGATTTCAAGGCGGCCTCTACCTTTTTGAGCCAGGAGACGTCCGAAACAAGGCACAAGAATTGTCCCGGCTGCAGGGTGACGCTGCGTTTCCGGTCGCGCTGCTGCAGAACAGAAGCATTCGTTCCGGAAATCAGATCCGGAAGAAGCTCGCCATCGAAGGGAACGTGAGACGAGTCCCATGTCACGACAGTCGGGTGATTGCAGTCGAGATTCACGACGCAGAGCGCGTGCTGGTGGTTGTCGATGTCGGAACGTGCGATGACGACAGCCTGCTGCGCGCCGGAATCGATGCACTCGATCATGGCTCCGTTATGGAATGCGGGATGAAGGGCGAGAATGGTGTTCAGGCGGGCGATGAGGCTGATCTGGTTGGGCTTCGCGCCCCAGTTCAGCGCATTCGACTCGTGAACGTCGATCTTTTCCGTGGCATACCACTCCACGCCGTTGGTGAAGCCGAACGCGCCGCACGAGGACGCGAATGCGCTCAAGGCCGTCCGCATGGAAGAGTAGCGCGGGGAAACGGAGGCAAGGCGATTGTTGTCGTGAGTTTCGGCGTAATGCACCATGACGCCGTCCGAGGAGGACTCTTTCCAGGAGTAGGAAAGGTATCCTTCGATTTGCTGACGGGTGTAGTTCTGAAAAAGTTCGGAATACGCCCAGTTCATATTCGCCTGATCAAGGAGATTGCGCGTGATTGCAGGATCTCCGCCAAGTCCTTCGAGCAGAAAGATGGTTTCAGGATATTCATTGCGAACGACCGCGATGATGTATTCCCATGCTTCGGCGGGGATCATGTATCCGGCATCGCAGCGGAAGCCGTCGACGCCGCGCTTGCACCAAGTCAGGAAGACGTTCGCCAAATACTTCCAAAGATCGCGGTTGTTATGGTTGAGCTCGACAAGATCGCCCCAAATGACGCCCCATGCGCCGGGAGAGACATAAGTCCTGTCATCCTTGCGAACGAACCAATTGGGTTTCGTCGTCTGAAGCCAGGAAGCCCAGCCGGTATGATTGATCGCAAGATCGAGAAAGATTCTGGCATTCTTTCCGTGCACGGCGTCAACCAGCTCGTAGAACTGTTCGAGCGGCGTCGCTTTGACATCGAATTCCGCTAGCGCGGGATCCACTTCCGTGAAGTCCTGCGAGGCGTAGGGACTTCCGAAGCGCCCCATGCGCGCGTAAGTGGTAGGCGTGGGATTGACCGGAAGCAGATGGATGATTCTGCATTTCAGGTCGTCAATGATATGATCGAGATTGCGAACCACGCCGCGAAAGGTTCCGCTCGGAGGAATGACGGAGTAGCCGTTCCGATCGAGGAGTTGAAGCATTTTCGGCGTGACGCCATCCGGCAGCTTGCTTTTCGCAAGATTCATATTAGAGCCGAACTGACGAGGAAAGACGCAATAGACCGAATTCGATGACGCATAGGCGGCTGGCAGGACATTGATATGGACATTGTCGCCTTTCGCCCAAATTGTGACTCCGTCATCGCAAATGATGCAGCACTTGCACTCGAAATGTCCTTCCTCTGCAAGAGCGAGACGGATTCGCCAGGTGAACTCGTTCATGCGTTGCATGGGGATGTTGTTCCAGTCCTGGCCGCCTATGGTGAGCCGATATTCCGCATGGCGGATGATTTCCGCCCGTCGAATCGCGGCATTGCCGATGTTCGTGCTAAGAAACGCCTTGGCGGACTCCGGAATCAGCTGAGGACAGCTGAGGGTGATTTCCAAAGTGTCGCCGCAATATTGGAGCAGGTGGCGTCCCGGAGGCGGATATTGATTCAGTTCGTACATAAGCAGTCTTTCATCACTTATTGAACAAGCTTGTCGGAAGTTTTTGGCAGAACCGTGATTTCGTAGACGTCGGATTTCGTTTGAAGGGAGTCGAGCGCGATCTGCGCATAGACTGCGAGCGTGCAGCGCGGCTTTTCCTTCGGCACAGGCAGATCGAGCAGGAAGTTCATCGGGATTTCAATCATGACGGCATTGCCGGGATGCAGGATCGGGGGACTCATGCTTTGGGCAGGAAGAAACGGCTTGTCAGGATCAGGCCAGGCCTGAATCCATTCCGTTTCCTTGACGGACGCGCCGGCGCCGGGTTCCGTGAAGGCGTAAAAGAGGCGGATGTTGTCCGCTTCCTTTTTGTTCCATTCGTCGATCGTGACTACGGACGTGTCTTCGTTGCGGAGCAGAAAGGTCATTGTCTGACCCGGTTCGCCAAGCTTGTAAAGGCGGAAAGGTCCGCGTTCCAAAGACATTTTCGTGGTGATCTTGCGAAAATGACCGCCGCCTTGCGAACGAACGAACTGGGGATCGCGTTCGGAAGAGCAGGCGGAGAGAAAAAGCGAGAGAATCGTGCAAGCGCACAAGGCGGAGAAAAGACGCTTCATTTGGGAACTTCCGTCCAATACTGCTCGTTGTAGTCGAGCTTCCACATGTTTCCGTCCTGCTTGGCGCATTTGAGAACGACGTCTCCGTTCGGCGCTTCGACGAGAACCAGTCCGGAAATGAAGTTCTGAGTCACCTTCATGTCGGCTTCGCGACACGTCTTGACGCGCTTGCTGACCTTTTCCCACGTATCGATGCGAGTGATGAATCCCATGTTCGTGCTCCTGCGTTCCTTCGTCTTATTGCTGATCCGGCGCCGTCAACGTCTGCGGCGCCGCGGTCGGACGTGTTTCCATTGCGTCGCGCTGATCGTCAGAGACGCCCGTATACTTCGGATTTCCAGGCATGATGCCGCGGTGCGAGGCCTTGATGAAGTCAACGAAATGCTGAACTTCCGGATGAGGACTGCCTTCGTTTTCGATCTGTTCCAGGGCGTTCTTGCTGTTCAAGCCGGAGAAGAAATAGGTTTTGATCGCATGACGGATGGCGAAGCGCGTCTCGTTGGAGAAGCCGGCGCGTCGCAGTCCGATGGTATTCGGACCGCAGATGAAGTTCGTTTCCCGCAACATGCAGTAGGGCGGAATATCCTGAGAAATCATGCAGCCGGCTCCGATCATGGCAAGCGAGCCGATGCGGCAGAACTGGTGAATCTTCGCATAGCCGCTAAGAACTGCGCCGGAACCGACCTGCACGTGACCGGTCAGCGCGGTATGATTGGCGATCGTGACATGGTCGCCAAGAACGACGTCGTGCGCGATATGAACGAACGCCATAAGAAGAACGTGATTTCCGACAACGGTCTTCAGGAATTCGAAGGGAGGCCGATGGATGGTCACGTATTCGCGAATGACCGTATCGGATCCGATTTCGCAATAGGAGGTAAGGCCGCGATAGAAACGATGATCCTGCGGTTCCGCGCCGACAAGGGAGCCGAAGTAGATGCGACAGCGCGGACCGACGGTAGTATACTGGCAGATTTTGACGTGGGCGTCGATGTAGGTGTCGTCTCCGATCTTGACATCGTCCTCGATGACGCTGTAGGGTCCGATTTCGACATTGCTGCCGATTTCAGCCTTGGGAGATACGATGGCCGTCGGATGGATTTTGGGTGTCGCTGACATGGAAAAAGGACCTTTCCTCATGTAAGATTGATGCAGGTATGTCGGAAACAATATACAATGTTCCTATGGCAATATCAAGCGCATTCTTTTCAAAATTGGCAGAGAATTTTTCGCGTCGCGCATTGTTTTGCCGGACTATGCGCCATGGGAACAAGAAAGCGTCGCCGGGCGAATCGCCCGACGACGCAGAAAAACGCGGAAAACAAGCTGGCGCCGTCGCGTCATTTCTTCCTTTTCAACTCCATAAGCTTGTGGAATTCCGGAAGCTGCTTGTAGAAATGATCCAGCGGATAGCATCCGGAGATCATTCCGGCGCGAGGAGCGTTCGTGCAATCGCCGAACGTGCGGCAAATGCATTGACGCTTGAGCGGATTCCCGGCAAGGACGTCCGAGCACATTTCAGGATAGGAAAGCACCATGCGGCCGATTCCGACGAAGTCGGTCTGATCGTTCGCGACAGCGTATTCCGCAGCGTTCGGCAGAAAGTCCTGCAAAGCCGTGTAGCCGGAACCGACGACGACAAGACCGGGACAGAGTTCGCGCAGGCGCTTTACAGCCAGAATGTGGCGGGACACGTTATAAAGCGGATTCTCCGGCATGAGATAGCCGTCCGAAACCGGGTAATACGCCGGGCGCTGGATGTGGACGCAGTAGTACGGACTTCCGATCGTCGCGCAGATCATCTTCACGCCAAGAGCGCGGATCCGTTCGATGAACGCGACCGTGTCCTTAAGATCCGGATCCATGTTGAGTCCGTCTCCCGCGCCGCCGAAGGCGTAGGGATAAGGCTTGCCGGCGGGCCATTCCATCGGGTGTCCGACTCCGTCTTCGCCTTTTTCGAACGGCATGATGTCAAAAATGCTGACGCGCGCGGAGATTTCCAGTCCGGGGCATTTCTTTGCGATTCCCTTCGCGATTTCCGTAAAAAAGCGCGTGCGATTTTCGAAGGATCCGCCGAAAGGACCGGGTCTGTCATAGGCGGTGAGGAACTCATGTCCCAGATAACCGTGCGCATGCTTGATGTCGACGAAATCGAATCCTGCTTCCTGCGCCAGTTCGGCTGCATGAATGAAGTGCGAAATGATGGATTCCACCTCTTCGTCCGTGACGACGTTCGCCTGGCTGTTGCCGAATTTTTTGTCGAGCAGCGGATGGGAGTAGGCGGTCTTGGATTCCAGCTTCGCATCATCGTTCGGATGCGAGAAGCGTCCGGAATGCGTCAGCTGGAGCCCGATGGACAGATCTTCATCCGTTCCGAACTTCTCCTTGTGCGTTTGACGCATTTCCGCGCAGAGTTTCTTAAGCGCGCCGACCGTATGATCGGCAATCATCAGCTGGCGCGTGTTGCTGCGCCCGGAATGCATGACGGCGGCGGCCTCCGTTCCGTAAAGCAGCTTCGCGCCGCTGGCGGCGAAGCGCAGCCAGCGGCGGCGCGTATATTCGCTCGGCGTTCCGTCCGGCGCGCAATCCCAGCCCTCCATAGGCAGGATCGCCCAGCGATTTCCTATTTTTCCGAGCGGCTTGGCGAGAGCTGCGGTCCCATCGGAGGGAACTGAGTCTGCCAGGCCGATGTTGATTCCTTCCTTGGCGAGATAGTCGCGGAAGGCGTCAAGCGTCTTAAAGGACGCGACTTTCGGATAAGCGACTGGCGGCATGACGGGTCTCCTTAGCGTTGCAATTGACTGGCTGTCTTGTAGATCGTCTTTTCGCGGCAGGCCTTCCATACGGTTTCGAACCAGCCGTCGGTTTCCGGGACGGGGCGACAGGGCGCCCATTCGACCTTGAGCGATCCGTTTTCAAGAACGCATTCCTGGGCTTTCGCACGGAAAGAGACGTCCTCGTCGACAATGCGGAACGGAAGCTTCGGATGTACGGGACGTCCCTTTTCGGAAAGGACGACCGCTCCCCCGCGCGAGCCGACGCCGGCATGGATCATTTCCAGGGTCGCCTCGAGATAGACGACCTGCGCGAG
>CAZAAM010000016.1:0-1399 GCA_964483055.1 uncultured Victivallales bacterium | reverse complement strand
GGAGAAGCTCCGCGACATCGCGGGTCAGTTTCTGCGCAAGACCGTCTTCGCACGCCTCCTTGAGCTGCGCTTTCGCTTCCGCAAGCGCGCGTTCGATAGCGGACGCATCGCGCAGAAAGGCTCCGTCGCGACTCATTCTCTCCTGCATTTTGGCGCGTTCCTCTCGCCAATCGAGGTTCGCCGGGCGGAGCATCTGCTCTTGGACGACGGAAAGAACTGACTGTGCCGCCTGTTCGAATTCCGCATCGGAGATCGTGGCTTCCTGATAGTTGGCGGCGATGTATTCGGACGCGCGGAAGGCGCCGACCTGTCCTGCGTTGAGCGCGGAGCCGCCTGGACGGATGACTCCGTGCGAACCGTTCACCTCGCCGATGGGAAAGAGATGGCGCACGGTTTCGGACTCCCACCACATGTTTCCGGCGAGTCCGCCGTTGTTGTGTTGGGCGCAGACCGCGATTTCAAGGGCTTCCGTCGCAAGGTCGATTCCATGGTCGCGATAGAGCTGGATCGCCGGAGCGTTCATTTGTTCCAGGCGTTCCAGCGGAGTGGAGCCCGTGCAGCCGCTTTTGTCGAGATAGACGCGCGTTTCTTCGGAAAGGGAGGAACGAACGAAGTCGGACGGATCGGTGCGGTAATCCAGCCAGACCCGACGTCCGCGCAGCTCGGTTTCGACATAGACGAAAAGATCGACAAGCGAGGAGCCGGGGACATGGCTCGCCGCGAAGGGCCACTGATAGCCCTTGAGGAAGATCGCGTCGTACATTTCCGCGACGCTTTCATAATATTCGCGCAGAAATTCGCGTTCGTCATTTCCATCCTTGTCCGTGGAGATGAAACGCGGAAGAACCTGCATATAGCTGCCGGATACGTTCCAGCGAAACTTGATGGAAGCCATTCCGAATTGGGATTCCGGCAGACTGCGCGCCGATGCTCCGGCTTCCAAGGCGACGCCGATTCCGCCGGTGTGGACGACAGGATAGACGCTTTGCTTGTAAAGTCCGCCAGGACCTCCAGTGGCGAAGACTACGTTTTCCGCGCGGACGAGCTCGATGCAGGAATCCTGCGGCTCGCTCCAGTCGATGAGAACTGCGCCGACGCAACGCTTCGCCGCGCCTTCTCCGGATGTAAGGAGGGAGAAGGCCAGACGCTTCTCCATGACTTCGATTCCGCGCGCCTTGAGTTCGCGAATCAGACAGTTGCACATGTCGCGCGAGGTGTAAGGACCGCTGCTCGTGGCGCGACGCTTCGGATCATGATCCGTCTTGTAGCCGATGTACTGACCGAATTCGTCATGCGGGAAGGGAACGCCGAGACTCGCCAGGTTGGCGAACGCCTGCTGACTGACCGCCGCTTCGACGAGAGCCAGATCGCCATGGACCGATCCGCCTGCGGCCAGATC
>CAZAAM010000015.1:11533-19339 GCA_964483055.1 uncultured Victivallales bacterium | reverse complement strand
ACGATGGTACTGTGTATTTGACCATGGGAGAGTAGTTCGATGCCGGCGTTTTTTTCTTTGAAGCCGTTCCGATTCATGCGGGACGGCTTCTTTTTTTGTTTCATTCCTTATGCTGCCATGAGGCATTAGGGGAGCGGATGCGTTGGAAGTTTTTTGCTTCAGAAGCATTGCTTTAAAAGTATTGCTTCATGCCTTCTCAAATGATCCCGAAGCCCTCGGCAAATTTCTTGCGCCTTGCTTATGCGGATGCGTTGGAAGTTTTTTGCTTCAGAAGCATTGCTTTAAAAGTATTGCTTCATGCCTTCTCAAATGATCCCGAAGCCCTCGGCAAATTTCTTGCGCCTTGCTTATGTCGATGAATACGCAGAGCGGCAGTGAAGAGACTAGACGCAACGAACTGCGCCTTTTTGCATTTTGCTTTCCAGTGCGACTTTGTCTGCCTGCCTCCTTTTTTCATTTTGTCTTTTACTCCTTCGCAGTCGCCTAATCGCATCGACGAGCGAATTTCGAGTTCTTTGTTCGTTCGCATCGTTTATCCTTTTTTCTTCTTCGCCGCATTCCGTAGAATCCCGTTTTCTCGCACGGCTGAATCTCGATGCAGAATTTTTATTTGAAGCGTTCAAGCGCATTGCCTGCCCCGAAAAGGCTATGCACGTTTTATTCCGGCGAACAGCCTGGAACGCGTCTGATCGCACGAGCTTTTCAGCGAGAAAGCAGGCACAAAAAGGACAGAGACAGTCATCTCATGCTTGCGCGTTCGTCACGATGCGATTTCATTCCTTTGCGGCGGAGATTATGACGCGGAGAAAAAGAGCATGACGGTCGCCGCAAAACCAAAGCCGCATTTTTAGAGACAGTGCGTCTTGAAAAGCCGCGCGCCCCTTTTCGCGCGACAGGGAGGATGGAAAAGCGGCGGTCTTGGGCGCGATTCAACATGTCCGCGCCCGCCTTATGGCGGAAACGCGGAATTCGCATTGCCAAGGCCTTTTCACTGCGGCGAGAGGGGGACGGCATCGGATCATGCGCGTGAAATGGTGTTGAAGACTCAGATACGGTTATATGTTCTCTGCGTGATTTTGCGCGAGAGGAAATGCAAGAAACGCGCGCACGGCGGTCCGTTGGAGGCGGAAAAGGCTGAATATATTATATTCTCATTCCGGAGACGCGCCGTCGATTGCGACGAGCGATCGCGTCATCGAGATGTTCGGGCATTCAGGATGCGCGAGGTCTGCAGAGAAGGAGGCAAGCGTTCCTGCGGCTCACGGCATTGAGAGGGGAACGGCATCCGGGTGCTTGGAGCGGAACCACGTAGTTTGGCGTCGAGCGTACTGTCGCGTAGCGATGGCAATGCGTTCCACAAGCGCGGAATGCGAGAAGCGGCCTTGCAGAAAATCTCCGATGTCGGCGTATCCAATCGCCTGACGCGCGGTCGGCGTTTTCAGAAGCCCCTTTGCGAGCATGATTCTTGCCTCCTCAATCCAGCCGGAGCGCAGCATTTCCTCCGTTCGGAGCGCAATGCGGCGGACGAGCTCTTCGCGAGACCATGAAAGAAGGAACTGCGAAAAGCGAGAATCCGGCTTTCTCGGCCCTGTTTGCAGCTCGGAGATTTGATGTCCGGAAAGGCGATAGACTTCACATGCGCGAATGAGGCGACGCCTGCATTGGCGGAAGCGTTGGTAGTCCAGCGGACAATGAATCCGCATGTAATCAAGAAGCGCAGGAAAGCCTTCGTCGTTGTCATAGCGACGATCGAGCTCGGCGCGAAGCGCGGGATCCGCCGGAAGCGAATCGAGACCGTAAATGAGCGCGAAAAGGTAAAGTCCGCTGCCTCCGACGATGATCGGACGTTTTCCGCGGCGAAGAACGTCCGCGATCGCATCTTCCGCATCCTTCATGAAGCGAAAGACGTCGGATGGCTCCCAAATATCCATGGAATCGATCAAATGATGCGGAACGGCGTCGCGCTCGGCCTTGGTCGGCTTCGCCGTGCCGATGTCGAGTCCGCGATAGAACTGCATGGAGTCGGCGGAAATGACTTCAATGGGAAATTTTTCTGCTAGATGCAATGCGAGCGCGGTCTTGCCGCTGGCGGTCGGTCCGAGAAGAACCGGAATCCGATCCGACGAAGAGAAGACGTCACGCAGAACAGGATCGATCGGAGGCGTCATCGTTCTTGCGTTCCGGACGAAGAATGACGGAAAGAATAAATAGAAAGACGCCGCAGCAGATGGCGGAGTCGGCGACGTTGAAGGAGGGCCAGCTCCATTCCTTCCAATGAAAATGGAGAAAGTCCACTACGGCGCCGCGCAGGAAGCGATCGGCGCAGTTTCCAACGATGCCGGAAAGGATCATGACGACGGCAAGACAACGCTCCGGCCAGCCCTCGCAGAGCCTGCGGAAGAAGAAAAGCGCAAGGAAAAAGACGAAGACGGAAATGGACAGCGGAAACCACGGCCACTGCCGAAAAAGTCCCCATGCGGCTCCCTTGTTCAAGATAAAGGTAAGATCGAAGAATCCAGGGATCACCGAATGGAGGGTTGCAAAGGGAATGTTCTTGACAACAAGGAACTTTGTCGCCTGATCCAATGCGACGAGGAAGACTCCGACGAAGAAAACGGCAAGAAGAACGCGCCGTTCCCGCGGAGTCCCAGGAGCGCAATGCTGAAGAAGGGAGGACTTCATGATCGATCAGCGATGCCGACGAGTCGGATCCTCGTGCTTTTCCTTGTTTGCCTTGCAGGTGACGCAGTAGCGAGCGTAGGGCTTTGCTTCGAGGCGTTCGGGATTGATCTGGCATCCGCACTCGAGACAGATTCCGTAGGTCCCATCCTCCAGACGGTCAAGCGCTTCCTGAATCATTTCAAGAACCGTGCCTTCGTCGGAGAGAAGTCCGAGTTCGATGTCGTGACGGAAATTGTCGGTGCCGAGATCAGCCATGTGCGTGGCAAGTCCGGCGCGTTCTCCGGCGGCGTCCTTTTTTGCGGTTAACGCATCGTCGCGATGGAATTCAAGCTGATCTTGGAATTCCTGAAGAAGGGCATGGAGCATTTCGGAGTAATGCTTCTTCTGCGACTTGGTGAGACGGAGCTTCTTCAGGGGTGCGGAAACCGGCGTCGCCTTTTTCTTCTTGACTGGCGGCGGAGGAGCTACGATGACAGTCGCGCGCTTGGAGGCGGCAGTCTGTTTCGATTCGGCAACCTTCTTTGTTTCAACTGCTTGCTTTTTTGCTGCGGTCGCGGGCTTTTTCTTCGTCGGCTTCATCGCCGTTTGGCGGGAAGCGACAGACGAACGGCTCTTGGAAGAGGTTTTATCTGACATAATCGACTCCCATTGCTTTAAGTTGTTTCTTAACCGGTCCACAGGACGACTCGTGCGCGCAACGCGCGAGCGAAAGACGTCTGCAATCGAATTTTGCTTATAATAGCGCCCAAATGGAAATAGTCAAGCGGAATTGAAAAAAGTTCTTTGATGCATTATATTCTTTAGTCAGGAACGCAACGAACGACAGGACAGGAAGACAGGGACGACATGATCGACTTGCACACGCACAGCACGTGTTCGGATGGAACTCGGACGCCAGAGGAACTCATCGAGCTCGCGGTCAAAGCCGGATTGGAGGCGATCGCCTTGACGGATCATGATACGGTCTCCGGAATCAAGCGGTTTCTGTCTGCGGCGGAAGGACTTCCGATTCGAGCCGTTCCCGGCGTAGAGCTTTCATCATTCCTGCATTCAAAGGAAGTTCATGTCGTCGGACTGTTTCTGAACCCTGATACGCCGGAACTGCTTGCCATGCTGGAAGAACAGCGACGCTGCCGCGCGATCCGAAACGATGCGATGCTGACGAAGCTCCGTGAAAAGGGCTATGACATCACAGAGGAGGACGTGCTGGAGAAGGCGCACGGGGAAAGCGTCGGCCGACCGCACGTCGCCGCGGTTCTCGTGGAAAAGGGCTATTTCCGAACCATGCAGGAGGCATTCGTCCGTCTGATCGGTCGCGGCGCATCCTGCTATGTCAACCGAATCTATCCGACGCCGGAACAGTGCATCAAAGCGATTCATGCGGCGCGCGGACTTGCAGTCTGGGCGCATCCGCTCACTTCCGCAAGTTCCGCCGCGGCGACGATGCGAAAGATCGGCAAGACGCTTGCGGGACAAGGGCTCGATGCGTTGGAATGCTACTATTCATCGTTCACGGAAAAACAGACGGCAGATGCATTGGCGTTCGCAGAGAAGACGGGACTCGGCGTGTCCGGAGGAAGCGACTACCACGGCGAAGCGCACAAGGGGATCGAACTTGGCACAGGAGGCGGGAATCTTTGCATTCCGTACTCGACGTATGAACAACTTTACGAACGATGGGAGAAACGCTTTCATGGCGCAGGACAATGATATTCCAGATCTTTTTATATTGAATGACAAATATTTAAGATTGAAGGACATAATTGAGATCCCGGAAGGGACCCGCACAGAGCTGGACATGGGGTGCGGCGCCGGCGATTTCGCCGTCGCTTTGGCGAAGGCGAATCCTGGGACTCTCGTTCTTGCGTCGGACATCATGCTGGGGCGTTTGCGCAAGACAGCGAAAAAACGAGCGCGCGCAGGAATAGAAGGGAATCTGAAGCTGTTGCGGGTGGAGTCGCGCCATCTGACGGCGCGGATTCTGCCGGACGGGTCGATCGACCGGATTCATTTGCTGTGTCCGGATCCCTGGCCGAAGGGACGTCACAAGGCGCATCGTCTGCTTTCGTCAGACTTCATGGCGCAGCTTGCGCGCGTACTCAAGCCGGGCGGAATCTTTCATTTTTCCACGGACGACGTTCCGTATTTGGAGCTTGCGACGAAAAATCTGCGCGAATCCGGCCTGTTTCAGGAGGTCGGAAAGGAGTCGATCGCGGACGTGACGGATTTCAAGACGGCGTTCGAGCTGCAATGGCTTGCGGAAGGGAAGACTGTCACGCATGTTGCGTGGCGGAAGATCTGACCGGACGCGCCGCGTTCGCTTCGTCTTCGGCGTTTCGCACAGGCGAGACGCTTATTTGTTTCTGCGGAGCAACGCGGCGTAAGCTCCGTCATGCGAGTCCGTCGGAAGAAGCTGCCGATCTTCGACGAGCGAGAAATCAGGATGCTCATTGAGGAAGAAGCGGATGCGTCCGCAGTTCTCTTCCGGTTCGATGCTGCAGGTCGAATAGAGAAGACGTCCTCCGGGACGCAACTGCGCCGCCGCCGAATCAAGGATGCCTTTCTGCAGTCCCCGCAACTCATCCAAGCGCGTCTTGGAAAAACGCCATGGGACGTCCGGGCGGCGCCGAAGAACTCCGGTGTTGGAGCAAGGAACATCCGCAAGAATCCAGTCGAAGGATTCCGGCGGAAAAGGCAGTTCGAGCGCATCCGAAGCGAGCGTCTTCGCCCGGATTTTTGCGCGACGGAGATTGACGTTCAGCTGTTGCAGTCTTGCGCGGGATCGGTCGGTCGCAGTCAGTCTTGCGCCGGGCTTTGCCAATTCGGAAATCAGAATGGTCTTCCCGCCAGGCGCGGCGCAGAGGTCAAGGACGTCGCCTTCCGGACGCGCATCCTTCAGGGAAAAGCCCATGGCGGTGGCGGGATCCTGGACATAGCATTCGCCGCGTTCCAAGGCCGGACTTTCGAAGAACTTCTCCGGCTTGCGCAATAGGAAAAAGCGGAGCTCCGGAATAATAAAGTCGCATGCAATTTCTTCTGGCTCGTATGGTTGCAGGATCGAAGGATCCGCGTTCGGTCGCAGGCGGACGACGACGGGAGGATTTTCCGCAAAACGCGATGCGATCGATTCTGCGGATTCCCTGCCGTAGGCGGCGGACCAGCGTTCTACGAGAATGGGATTGCAAGCGACGGGAATCGAACTTCGATCGACCGATGCGTCGCGGAGATAGGCGCGCAGAACGGCATTGACGAACTTGCCGCCGCCGATTCCGCGCAGCCGCTTGGCTGTCTCGACGGCCACATTGACGGCCGACTGCCATGCGATGCCGGTCTGGAAATAGATCTGAGTCGCCGCGCAGGAGACGAGCAGGCGCATGAACTGATTGACGCGCTCCCGTTTGGCGTGCTTGCGGAGCATGGCGTCAAGAAAGGCCTTGTGGCGGAAGTATTCAAACAAAAGGGAGGAGACTGCGGCCTTTGCCGGGAAGTCGGCGTCCGCGCGAATCCGGTCGAGACAGTCGTCGAGCGAAACGCCTTCGTTCTCCCATGCGGAGAGGGATTGAACCGCGCGTTCGAGAATGGCTTCCGAAATGTGAGAACAGCGCATGAAAAATGGATCCTGTTGACTTGGCGCGGACGTCCGCGCCGCATTGAACGATGCGGCAATATAGCGCCGTGCAAGGGAAATGCAAGCAGGAAACGCCCGCCTGTGCGAATCGAATCGAAGGCGGGCGCAAATCCTGAGCTTCCATCGTGTGCGCGCATTGAAAAAAGGCGATTTCGGCGCTATAGTATGCGTTTACAAAATTTCCGGTCGAAGCGCGTCTTCGCGCGGCTGACTGTCCGATCCGGAGGAATCCTTCATTATGAGCAACATACGTAATATCGCCATCATCGCGCACGTAGACCATGGGAAGACCACGCTGGTGGACGAAATCATTCGTCAGGCGAAAATCTTCCGAGAGAATCAGGAAATGCACACATGCTTCCTGGACAGCAACGAGCTTGAGCGCGAGCGAGGCATCACGATTCTTTCCAAGAACATCAGCGTGAACTATCGCGGGACGAAGATCAACATCATCGACACTCCGGGTCACAGCGACTTCGGCGGACAGGTCGAACGCGTGCTGAACATGGCGGACGGCGCCCTCCTTCTAGTCGACGCCGCCGAAGGCCCTCTTCCGCAGACGCGCTTCGTTCTTGACAAGGCGTTGAAGCTGAATCTCTCCATCATCGTGGTCATCAATAAGGCGGATCGTCCGGACGCGCGTCCGCAGGAGACGCTGAACGAGGTGTACGACCTCTTCATTGACCTGGATGCGACAGAGGAGCAGCTCGAGTTTCCGGTTCTGTATGCCAGCGGACGCGACGGCTGGGCGACGGACGATCTGGAAAAGGGGGCGCGCGATTCGATTCTTCCGCTGATGGACGCGATTATCGACCGCATTCCGCCGCCGCCCGCTCTGGACGGTCCGGTCCAAATGCAAGTAACGACTTTGGATTACAATGACTTCGTCGGGCGCATCGGAATCGGACGCGTGCATCGCGGCGTATTGGAAGTCGGCAAGCCGCTGGTCATCATCAAGCAGCGCGACGGATCGCGCTCCACGCTCCAGATGAAGCAGCTCATGACATTCGAAGGCATCGCCCGCAAGGAGGTCAAGCGCGTCGAATGCGGCGACTTGTGCGCGCTGGTCGGCGTGGAGGACATCGACATCGGCGACGTAATTGCGGACGCCGAACATCCCGAGACGCTGCCGCCGATCGCTCTGGACGAGCCGACCCTTTCCATGATTTTCCGCGTGAACGATTCGCCGCTGTACGGTCAGGAAGGCAAGTTCATCAGCAGTCGTCACATCCGCGCGCGCCTCTTCAAAGAGGCGGAACGCGATCCGGCTCTGCGCGTCGAGGAAGGCGAAGGCGACAGCTTCCGCGTAAGCGGGCGCGGAGTGCTTCATATCAGCATTCTGATCGAGACTATGCGGCGCGAGGGCTATGAATTGACCATCACCCAGCCGCAGGTCATCTTCAAGGAGATCAACGGAGTCAAGCACGAACCCGTCGAACTGCTTTCGGTGGAGGCGCCGGATTCGTCCGCCGGCAAAGTGATTGAACCTGTCCGGC
>CAZAAM010000015.1:0-11523 GCA_964483055.1 uncultured Victivallales bacterium | reverse complement strand
TCTGGAATTCCATATTCCGACGCGCGGCATCATCGGACTGCGCACGAAGATCATGAACGCGACTGCAGGCCAAGCGATCATGTCTCATGCATTCGACCATTACGAGCCGGCGAAGGGAGACATCCCGCAGCGAACCAACGGAGTCATGATCAGCATGGGGCGCGGCAAGGCGGAGGCGTTCGCCATCGACGCGCTTCAGTTGCGCGGGACTTTCTTCATCGACCCCGGCGTGGAAACCTATGAAGGCATGATCGTCGGCGCGCACTCCACGGACGACGATTTGGAGGTCAACGTTCAGAAGGCGAAGAAGTTGACGAACATCCGCGCAGCGGCGAGCGATCGCAATCTGAAGATCATCCCCGCGACGAAGCTCAGTCTGGAGGAGGCGCTGGAATACATCGCCGCGGACGAGTACGTCGAGGTCACGCCGAACAACATCCGTCTCCGCAAGAAGTATCTTTCCAGCATCGAGCGTCGCCGCATGCGCGTGAAAGCTCTCAAAGGCGCGGCGAACGAATGACGAGCGCCGCCGGACGGGCAGAATCATGATCGATTTCATCAACGTCGTGAAGACGCTCGGCGGACGCTCCGTTCTCGACGGCGTGTCCTTCCGAATCAATCAGGGCGAACGCATCGGCGTGACCGGACCGAATGGAACCGGAAAGACCACGCTGTTCAATCTGATCTGCGGCGACATGACGCCGGACAAGGGCGAGATTCTGATTCCGGAGCGTCTGCGCATCGGCATTCTCCGCCAGCAGCTGGAAGGGCGCGTCACGCAGGAGCAGGATCTGATTTCCTATGTTTCCTCCACGGATGGATCGCTGTCGCGCATTCACGAACGCATTCTGGAATTGGAGGCTCGCCTTGCCGAACGGCCGTCCGATGAAAAGTCCCTGGAAGAAATCGGTCTTCTTCAGTCGCAGTACGAGCAGCTCGGCGGGTATGACATGGGGCATCGTGCGGCTGCGGCTCTTTCCGGACTCGGCTTCCCGGAAAGCGTCTTCCGACAGCCGCTTTCCTCGTTTTCCGGCGGCTGGCAGATGCGTGCGAGCATGGCGCGCGTTTTGCTCGGCGAACCAGACATTCTGCTTTTGGACGAGCCGTCGAACTACTTGGACGTTCCTGCCGTGGAATGGCTTCAGAAGCGTTTGAAGAACTATGCGGGCACCCTGCTGCTCGTCAGCCATGACCGCTTTCTGCTGAACACGTTGACGAATGTCACGCTCGAGGTGAACGGAGGATGCGTTACGCGCTATCCGTGCAATTACGCCAAGTACGTGACGGAACGCGAATTGCGCCATCAGCAGGCGGAGGCGGAACGCAAGAATCTGCAAAAGCGGCGCGAAACTCTGGAAGCCAACATCGCTCGCTTCCGCTACAAGGCGTCCAAGGCGGCGCAGGTGCAGATGTGGATCAAGCAGCTCGACAGGCTGGAAGAGACGAAGATCCCCGAGGCGTTGCATTTTCAGGGGCGGATTCGCATCCCGGAACCGCCGCGATGCGGACCGGAAGTCGCTTCCGTCGAACAGCTTTCACATACCTATGATGGCGAGCGCTGGATCTTCCGCGACGTTTCGTTTTCCGTCCGCAACGGGGAGAAGCTCGGCATCGTCGGGTACAACGGCATGGGCAAGACGACGCTTTTGCGCATCATCGCCGGAAGTCTGAAGCCGACAAGCGGACGTTGCCGTCTCGGACATAATGTCGTCGTCGGATATCAGGCGCAGGAGTTCGCGGAACTTCTTCCGCCGGAGCAGAGCGCCTTCGACGTGGTGAAGCAGGCGTCCGGCGGCGCATGTCCGCCGTCGCGCATCCGCGAGATTCTCGGCGCGTTCGGCTTTTCCGGGGACGCCGCAATGAAGCAATGCAAGGTGCTTTCCGGCGGCGAGAAGATTCGTCTGTGCTTTGCCCGCATCTTCGTCAATCCGCCGAATCTTCTAGTTTTGGATGAGCCGACGACGCACTTGGACATCGCGGCGAACGAGGCTCTGCAGCATGCGCTTGCGGATTACGCCGGAACCGTGATTCTTGTCAGTCACGACATCGAATTCCTGCGGGGAAGCGCCGACTCCATTCTGGAGATGAAGAACGGATCCGTCCGCAAGTTTTACGGAAACTTTGATTATTACAAGGAAAAGACGGACGCCGAGGCGCAGGCGGAGAAAAAGGCGTCGACCGCATCGGCCGCGTCTTCCGCGCAGTCTTCCGCGCCGACGTCTGCGCGATCTGAGGCGCCATCGTCCTCCGCGCCCGTCCGGAGCAGTCGCGAGCGGCGTCAGGAGAAGGCGCAGCTCCGAAATCAGCTGCTTCCGCGAAAGCGTCGCTTGGAGAAGGAAATCGCAAAGCTGGAAAAGCGGATCGAGGCGGCCGAACAAGAGAAGGAAACGATCACGGCGCAGCTTTCGACGCCCGGACCGGACATCGATTACGCCGGACTTCAAAAGCGTCTGAAAGCCTTGGACTACGACATCTCCAGGGATACGCTCGAATGGGAATCGCTCGCGGAGGAGCTGGAAGCGTTCCAAAAGGAGTATGCCGAGGCGCTTCAGTAGGCGTCGATTCCGCCGCGCCGGCGAACTTCGCGTTTGCTCAAAGGACTTTCAAAACATCCCCGGTTCGCGTCAGGATCAGCAATACGGAAATGCGGTCATCCGGCAGCCGGAACAAAGAGGACGCCGCCTTCCGGTACAGAAGCATTTGCGGACGATGACGCTCCGCAAGAAGATGCAGCGCGTCAGGTTTTTCCGCATCGAAACGGTCGCTCTTGTAATCCAGAATCTCTGCGCGTTCAATCGCGCCGTCCGGCGAGCGGAAGAGATGAACGCGGTCGAATCGTCCGCTGATCCAGTTCCCGTCCTCTGCGAGAACGCCGAACGGAATTTCGCGCAACAGTCGGCATGAGCGGTCCGGCTTGCGGAAAAGCTGTCGGAAGGCGGGATTTTCCAGACAGGCGCGGACGTGCTTCGCCAACTCCGGACTGTCCGTCGGAAGACTCGGAGTCGAGTCCTCCAGCCATGCAATGCGCTCCATCCATGCATGGAGCTTCGTCCCGAATTCAATGGCGCGCTCGCGGCTTGAGACGCCGGAAAAGTCCGCGTGCACGGCGGGCGGAGCAGCGTTTTCCGCGTTGGAAGGCGACAGAGGATCGCGTCTGCGAAACCCGCCTCCGTTCCAGTCGATCGACCAGATGCGCGGCTGCGACTTTTTCTGTGAAGAAAGACTGCGGAACCAATCGCGTTCGCCGTGCCTCCAGACGAGAGTGCGGATCGGCGGATAGGAATGGACGCGCAGCGGAACGTCCGGGGCGAAGTCCGGCGAATCGCCGAAGACGGAATCGAAAACGAAGTCTTGAAGACGGTAGGAGTCGTTCGCCAGTTCCGCGATTCGCCGCTTCTTGAAAGTCGCCTTCTTTTCCGAAAACACATCAGGATGAAAATGTTCAAGCTTCTTTTTCGCGGGCGGCGAACAAAGCAGGAAGGATCCGTGCTTCGCGCGGGTCAGCGCTACGTACAGGAGGCAGAGCGCCTCGCTGGCTTCGTCCGCGAGCGCCGCATCCGCAGCCATCCGCAGTTCCGGCTCAAGCACGGCAGGAGCTCCGGGCGCGTAAAGAACGCGCGGCCGGTCGACGGTTCCGGCGGACAGGAAGCCGCTCCAATCCGGCTTGCGGAAATTGCCAAGCGCGCCGCTTTCCGTCAGAAGAGAAAAGGTCATGTCGAAGGTAAGTCCTTTGCTGCCATGCATGGTAAGAATGCGGATCTTTGCGGGATCGACGGCATCGCGCCGTTTCGTCATCTTGATCAATTCGCGGAATGCGACGGCGTCATGCGGACGTCCGGCTGCGTCGAAATCCTTTGCGGCGCGCAGGAACGAGTCGACGACAGGAGAGCGGCGCACGGATTCCGGGCAGCGTCGCAGAAGCTCTTCGGCGGAAGCGCGGAATCCGGTCGATGTCAGAGTCACATTCCACTCTTCGCGTACGCGACGGAGCGCGTCCGGATTGCTGGGGAGCAGACTGTCGAACGGCGGCGTCATGCGAACGATTTCCGCATAGAACGTGTCGCCTGGATGTTGGAGAAAGACGAAGAAGGAGACGATGGCGCGGATGATCGGATCAGAAAAGATGGTTTCGTCTCCTTCCCAAATCATGCGCGCCGCGAGCGAGGGATTCACGTCTTCCATCGCTCTCTTGAGCTGAAACGCTTCCTTGCCGCGTCGGACGAGGATGGCGGCGGAAAACGGCCTTTCCTCCCAGCGCGTGCGGGCGAGTTCCGCATCGACGACCATCGCGAATGCGTGAAATTCGTCGTATGGCGGCGGGTCGGGGTCCTTGTCCGGCGGGAGGATCTGAACGATCGCGAGTTCGCCGGGGCGTTCGACCGCGGCTGCATGTTCGCCCCATCCGGAGGACGCGTCGCCGATCCAGCGTCGAATCGTCGCTTGCGGGAAGGCGGACGTTTCGAGATGCTCCGGATGGAAAAGAAAGTTCAACGCTTCGCAAATATGGCGCCCGTAGCGATAGGATCGATTCTGCGGAACGGCGTCGAGACGATATGCATCGCGGACTTCCGCCATGAGCTTGCTGTCGCCGTTCCGCCACCCGTAGATCGCCTGCTTCGCATCGCCGACGAGGAAGAGGCTCTGTCCCTCGCCGCCTCCGTCGAGGATGCGGTCCAGAACGGCCCATTGTTCGCGCGACGTGTCCTGAAATTCGTCCAGAAGCCAGTGGCGGATGCGCCCGTTCAGGCGATATGCGATTTCCATGGCCCAGCCGGCTTCTTCGCCGCCAGTCAAAAGGCGCGGCAGATCGCGGAACGCCATCATGCCTTCGTCGAGAACGAGCTTCCGATAGAGTCCGGCGCGGCGGCGCGTCATGTCGCGAATCGCACGCGTTCGAATCGTCGCTTGGCGCAGACGAATTTCCCCTGCACGGCGGACGAGCGCTCGGATCGCATCGTAAACGGCGTCGGACGTTCCTGCGAAGGCTTTCTTGCAGTTCTTCAGTTGCGAGAGATCGTTCCAGTCAAGAAAGAAGTCGTTCAGCATTCTGCGGTCGTCGACGGAAAGAAACGTGTCGGCTTCCGCATCGCGGCATGCCTCTAAAAAGGCGAGAAACTTTCGTTCCCGAAGCGCTGGCTTTTCCGCGATCCATTCCGCGCAGACGTCGAAAAGCCTTGCGCGCTCCTCCTTGGGGAGCGGGTATGGAAGCGCCGGATTTTCCCAGACCGATCCAGTCTCCTTCAAGGCGGGGATCGCATCCGCCTTCTCCAGAAGGTCGAGACACGGATCCAAAAGCCGTTTGACCGCATCGCCGAAAAAGAGATCCTTGGCAGATTCCAGCCACTCTTCTGCGGCATCGTCTTCCATGCGTCGAAAGAGCAGACGCACGATTTCATTGGAGCGGAGCTCTTCGGCTGCGGCATCCATGATGACCGCGTTGGAAGGCAGGCCGAGTTCGATGGAAAAGGCGCGGACGACGCGTGCGAAGAAGCTGTCGAGCGTGCTGATTCCGATGGTTTGCATGGAGTCGACGAGCTTGCGGAGAAGGGCGAGCGCGGATGCGCGGTCGACGGCAGGGGCGCTTCCGTCGGCGAAGACGTTCAGCGCGGCGATGTTTCGGCGCATGCGATCCAGTTCCGCGTCCGATTTGAGCGCCTTCCAAAGAATGGAAAGCAGGCGTTCGTAGATCTCTCCGGCCGCCGCGCGCGTGAACGTCATGGCGCAGATGGATTCAGGCGGAATTCCGGCGAGCGTCATTGCAAGCAGACGCAGTCCGAGCGTCTCCGTCTTGCCGCAGCCGGCGGACGCTTCGATCGAGATGTTGCGGACTTCAAAAGGCATGGAGCTCTCCTGGTTCGAAGTGCGGGAGCGCAAGAACGCCCGGCGCAGAGTAGTCGCCGATCATCTGATACAGGTCGTCGAACGGATCAGGTCGTCCGGGCGGTTCGAATGCCGGACAAAGGAATGCGCGCTGAAGGACCTCGTCCGCCGTTCGGATCGCGGAAACGAGACAGGGCGCGTCTCCGGAAAGCTCCTGAAAGATCGCGATTCCGGTTTCCGAAAAGGCGAGCGGGAGATTGAAGTAGCCCGCCTGCGTCCGTTCTCCTGGGGATGGCTTGGCGTCCTGCACGAGTCCTGCTTCGAACGCCGCAAGATAGAGCGGAAGCTGCAAATCGGTCCAAACGGTCGACGAGCCTTCGCCCGCCGTCTTCCATTCGTCTTGCGGATTGAGCTTTCGGCGTCTCGCCCAATGCGCCTTGACCGGTTCGATCGCATTCTTCGAGGTCTTGTAGTCTAGAATGCGCCAGCCGAGCTCCGGATGCCGGTCGATGCGGTCGATGCGCCCGCGGATGCGGACGGCGTCCCGCCATTTTTCTCTTCCTTCCGCGGGAAAATATTTGGAAAAAAGGACGCTCCACGGGAAATCGAACGGCGTTTCGACGGTCTTGACGGACCACCCGTGCGCGCATTCTTCCGTCTGAATGCGCGCGAAACTTCGAAGACTGCCTCGAATAAGCTCTTTCTGGATGCGCGGAATGCCGCTGTTTCCTATTTTTTCGATGCGCTGGAAGATCCGTTCCACAGCGCGGTCGACGGCATCCGAATCCAATTTCGGCGGAGCGTTTTTCCCGCACAGGATCTTCAATGCGTCGTGAACCAGCGTTCCGTAGTCGGCGTCGTCCAACTCCGCATTGCGGTCTTCCAGGATCTTCGCGCCGAGGATGCGCTCGAAATAATAGCGAAACGGATTGTTCAAGAAGGCCTTGAATCCGGTGATCGACATGATCGCCTCCTTGCGCGGCGCGGCCTTCCGGACGACATAGCATTCCGGCGAGGAATCGCTTTTCACGGACGGCGGCATCTCTTCGAAGCGCGCGTTCCCGAACAGCAGCTCCGCGCGCGTCGGCAGATCTTCGTCCTTTGTTTGGAACAGCACGCGCGCCGGCTTCAGCGGATCGCCGCCGGAAGAGACGGAGCCGAACAGAACGACGACTCCGTCGGGCGGACGCGAGCGAAGAAGAAGATCCATTTGAAACACGTCGACAGCGAAATGAAAGTCGCGGTCGCGAAAGCCGAGCAGCGAACGCACTTTGTCGGGCAGGAAGGCGTCGTCCTGCGCGCCGTTTTCGAACATTTCCTCGTTGCATCCTGCAATCAGAAGCGGGACGTCCGTACGCCACGGAAGCTCCAGAAAACCGCAAAGGTCGGTCTTCGCTCCGGGGCTGACGCGGTCCGGAAGCGACGTGCGGTCGAGTTCTCGCCGAATCAGTTGAAGTCGAACGTCGTCAGGAACGTCGCGCAGAGCGCGCGCGTCGCGCACGATTGTCTGGAAGACGGACAGAGCTTCCTCGTCGTACTTTCCATATCGGCTTGCAGGGATGCCTGCGGCGATTTCGGAGAAGACGCGGATGAGCGACTCCAGCAGTCCGTTCGTTTCGCGCGCCGCGCGCCAGTCGTCAAGCTTCGTCAACATGGCGCTGAGCCGGAGCAGGGACGCGTGATCGGATTCGCGCAGGGCGGGATTCTTCAGGCGTCGAGCGACTTCCCTGCGAAGCCCCGCAAAAGATTCGAGAACGGAGCTTTTCTGAAGTTCGTCGAGAAGGGCGAGAATTTCGGCGTCGTCGTTGCCGCCGTCCGGGGGAGACAGGACTGCAAAGACCGCCGGATCGCGAAAGAGCGTCGCCGCCGCGTCGAAAGACGGCGATTCCGTCAGGAAGTCGGCAAGCGCAAGAAACATGCGCGTCATGGGGAGCTCTCTCAGCGCGATTTTGCGCGGCAGATAGAAGTCGTTTCGCCCGGAAAGGCTTTGCTCTGCGTCGACGACGTCGAGGATTTCCGGATCGAGCACGCCGACGGCGGCCGGACGCAATTCATCGCGCTGCGGCTGCAATGCAAGAATCTTACGAGCTTGATCCTCCGGTTTCAGGAACTTATGAAATGCTGAGTCGGGAAACGGCAGGATGCGCCGCTTCCAGAAGCCGGGATTCGGTCTGCCCCATGCATCGAATGCATCAGGATCCTCAGGACCGCTTAGAAAAATGCGGATGCGGACATCGTCCGGGAGATTCTTCGCCGCCGCCATTGTTGCAGGCAAGGGATCGGGACAGACCGCGAAAACAATGGTTCGCACCTCCTGCGGCAGCCATGGATTTCTCACGGTTTCAAGCTGAAAGGCGACGGGGTCGGGGCGACTCGGCGAAAAGAGGCGCAGATAGCGTTCTTCCAGACGCGCCAGCTGTTCCCATTGCGCCGCCTTGTTCCACATTTCCTCGCCGCCCCTGCTTCGCGCCGCCTCGTCGAGTCGCGCTGAGACTTCACGGACGGGACACGCCTCCGCGGCGAGCTCCGTGCGCAGATTCTGAAGCGCGTCCGCAAGTCCGATGCGCCAGCGGACGTTCGAACGGAAACGCTCGCAGTCGCCTGGGAGAAGATCGGGAAAGTCGGAGAAGTCGATTTCGTTGAAGACGCGAAGCCATGCGGAAGAAACTTCCATACTGTTCGCAGGCTCCGCTTCCGGCGAGCGGAACAGCGTTGAAGGCGTGAGGATGTTCAAGCCGAAGACGCCGCCAAGCGGCGCGAACTCGCGAACGATGCGTTCGCCGAGCAGACGCTTCGCTTCCGCCGTCTGCACGACGAGAATGAAGTCGGAAGCGTCGTTGGGCGCGCGGTCGTCGCGCGTTTCGCAAAGCTCGCGGAACTTGACGGCGACAGCATCGAGCGGAAACGCCTTGTCCGGAAGTCGATCGTAGGAAAAGCGGCTCATAAGATTCGCAGGTCGTTTGTTCGTGTGAAGTTCATCCGGCGAAAATTGTTTCGCAGAAAAACGTTCGGCGGAATTTCGTTCGCCTTGCCGTGGGGCGGAGCGTTCGCGGAAGACGTCGGAAATGCGGCGTCACAGCTCGTTTCGAAGCAGGTCCGCCGTCGCCGTCAGACTTTCCGGAACGACGCGCGTATCGCTGATGACCGGCATGAAATTGGAGTCGCCGTTCCAACGCGGAACGATATGCAGATGCAAATGCTCCGCAACGCCCGCGCCCGCCGCGGCGCCGAGGTTGAATCCGATGTTGAAGGCGTCCGGATGCATGACTTTGTCCAGCAGAGTCTTGGCAAAGACGCAGCCGTCCATGATCTCGTGAAGCTCATCCGGGGAGAGCGCGGCGATGTCGCCGCAGTGCCGATACGGCGCGACGAGCAGGTGTCCGGACGTGTACGGATAGCGGTTCAGGATCAGAAAGCAATGCTCCATGCGCTTGACGATGAGCTCTTCTTCCGGCTTTACGGACGGTTCGCGGTTGTCGCAGAGGAAGCAGCCGGGGGTTTTCTTCGAGCGAATGAACTGCATTCGCCATGGCGCCCAGGTCGGGCGGGATTTGCTGCGCATAAGAGGATTCTCCTGTAAAAATCGGGAAACCGATTTGCATTTCCATTTTGACGGTGTATAGTAATAGTTCGCATTAAGGAAATAATGTAATGCGAAAAACAGCAATGTCAAATACGTTTTTTGAACCAATCGAACGATAAGAGGCCTGAAATGAAAGAAAACATTCATCCTGCGTACGGTCCGGCGAAGGTGATTTGCGCCTGCGGAAAAGTCTGGGACATCTACTCCACCCGCAAAGAACAGAAAGTCGGCATCTGCGCGGACTGCCATCCGTTCATTACCGGCAAGCAGAAGCTGGTCGATGTCGCTGGCCGCGTCGAGAAGTTCCGCCGTCGCTATCAGAAGGCGAAATAAGACCTCTTTCACCGGAAAGACCCGTCGTCCGGCGCGCACCGCCCGGGACGGGTTTTTTTGTCGCTTCGTTCTTCGCCCGCTTCTTCGTCGCTCAGGAAAGGAGGACTTGACGCCGCATGCTGAATCCGGAAGATTTCTCCAAGCGCATCGCACGGCTTCGCGCGAGATTCGACGAGCTGGAACGCGAGCTCGCCGATCCCGCCGTTTATGCCGTGCGGGAACGCGCGGGCGCTCTTGCGCGCGAGCGCGCTTCCCTGCTTCGCGCGCTGGACTCCTTTTCCGCCTGGGAGAGGTCGTTCGCGGCAATCCGAGAAAACGAGCGGATTCTTTCCGACGAGACGGATCCCGAGTTGCGCGAGCTGGCGGAGGAGGATCTTGTCGAACAGAAGGCGCGAGCGGAAGAGTCCGAACGCGCCCTGCTCCTCGCCTTGCTCCCGGAAGAGAAGACGGACTCCCGCAATGCAATCATGGAAATCCGTCCCGCAGCGGGGGGGGAGGAGGCTGCGCTTTTCGCCGGGGAAGTATTCCACATGTATTTGAAGTACGCCGAACTGCGCGGATGGAAGACCGAACTTCTGGAGCTGACGGAATCAGAACTTGGCGGCGTAAGAACCGCCTCATTCTCCATTGCCGGAGAAGACGTCTTTCGTCGTCTTAAGTTCGAAAGCGGCGTCCATCGCGTCCAACGCGTTCCTGCGACGGAATCCGGCGGACGGATTCACACGTCTACGGTCACAGTTTCCGTTCTTCCTGAAGCTTCGGATCTGGATGAAATCACGATCCGGCCGGAAGATCTGAAGATCGACACCTATCGTTCGTCCGGCGCGGGCGGACAGTATGTCAACCGCACCGATTCCGCCGTCCGAATCCATCATCTTCCATCCGGACTCGTCGTCGAAAGCCAGCAGGAGCGCTCGCAGATCCGCAACCGCGAGATCGCGCTTCGCATTCTGAAAAGCAGGCTTCTGGAGGCGCAGCGCGTCAAAGAGGCCGAAAAGCAGGCGGAAAGCAAGCGCATGCAGGTTGGAACCGGAGATCGCAGCGAAAAGGTGCGGACCTACAACTTTCCTCAAAGCCGCGTCACTGATCACCGCTTCCATGTGGATTCGCACAACATCGCCGCCGTCATGGCCGGCAATCTCGATCTGATACTCGACCCGCTGTTCCGCGCCTATGACGACGCGCGAATACGCAGCGTTTCGGAATGACGCGCCGTCATTCCTCCTTGCGTCATTCGCTCGCGCGAATTTCGATCCCGTTTTGAACGGATTCCGGAAGCGACGGACCGATCGCTTCAAGGATGCGCCTCATTTCGCCGCGTTCCTGTTCCGGATTCGAATCGCGCGGAACGGGCGTCGCAAGATGAAAAGCGCCGGTTTCCGGCTCGAAGAGAAAATGCAGCGTCAGACTTCCTTCTTCCCAGCCTGCGGCGTGCTCGGAACGTTCCGCGCCTTGGCTCTTCAGTCTGCACAGAATGATCGGCTGTACGACGCGTTCCATGACTTCCCGTTCCGATGCGCCGGGGCATTTCCCCTCAAGAACGATCCAATTCGGGGGCGGCGACTTGAAGTCGAAGGGAGCGCATGCGCTGAAAAGAAGGGAAAACAGCGCGAATGCGATCGGCGGAAGGCGCATTCCGAAGCGCGGCGCTTTATGCGGTGCGGCGTTCCGTTTCATGGGCGGATTCCATCGTCGTGCGGCCTTCATTGCGGTCGGAGAACCCTCCTCCCTCGTCGTCTGCGGCGTGCGGGGACGATTCCGTCAGGCCTTTTTGATTTCAAGCATCT
>CAZAAM010000014.1:0-19586 GCA_964483055.1 uncultured Victivallales bacterium | reverse complement strand
TCTTTACCGCCGCGCTCCGCCCGAAAGTAGGCGCATCCATGCGGAACATCCTCGACTGCGCGACATATTTGATCGCCCTTGGATTCCGATGGCTTTTTTCGCATCTCCCGCGCGCCTTCTTCTTTCTGATCGCGCCGGGCGTCGCACGCATCCTTTTTCGGATTCCGCAGCTGGGACGGGTCTCCATGCAGAACCTTCTTGCCGCCTTCCCCGAAAAAAGCGAAAAGGAGCGCAAAAGAATCGCAATCCGCAGTCTTGAGAATCTCTGCCTTGTCGCATGCGAATTCCTTTGGGCAAGCGGAAAGAAGGATGTCACGGCGCATCTCGTGGACTGCACGGACGAGACGCGTGAAACGGCGCGTCTTGGGCATGAATCCGGACGCGGCGCAATCTTTCTGACTCCGCACCTCGGCAACTGGGAATTCGCAGGGCAGACCCTCGCGCTCGATCTCGGATTCGAACTCGGCGTCGTCGTTCGGAAGCCCCGCAATCGGCATCTCAACCGTCTGATCGCTTCCGGCCGCCTCGTCCGCGGCGTGCGCATCATCTATTCTTCCGGCGCTGTCCGCGGGTGCGTCCGCGCCCTGAAGGACGGTCTTTCCATCGGAATTCTGATTGATCAGAACACTCGCATTCGCGACGGCGGACGCTTCGTCCCCTTCTTCGGGCTGCCTGTTCCTGTCAGCATGACGGCTGCGCGCCTGGCGCGAAAGGACGACCGATTTGTCGCGCTCGGCACGACCGTGCGCAAGGGACGCCGCTTCATCGGCATTCTCAAGCGCCTGCCGAAGCCGGCGCGCGAATATGCATCCGATGAAGAGTTGACGGCGGAAATCATGCGAATTTCCGAATCGCTGATTCGGGAACATCCCGATCAATATCTATGGATGTACAAGCGATTCCAAAACATTCCGCCGGATGCCGACGACGCCCTTAAGAGCCGCTATCCCGCCTATGCAAGCGTTCCGCCCGCAAAATTCTTCAGCTCCAAAGCGAAATACGACAAATTGAAGCAAGAGGGCGAACGCGATGATGCTGCGCAGAGCTGATCTGCGTCTTCTCCCGGCAATTCTCGATTTTTCAAAAAAAGCCTCATGCCGCGTCTCGTCTGCGCGGAGAAACGGGATTGCCGTCATGCATAATCCGCACGCGAAAAATGCTTCGCCCTTTCTTTTGAGCGTTTGAGACCGGAAGTCGCAATTTCTCCGGCGCTCCGCCCTGCGAGACCATTTCTCTGGAAAGATGCGGATTCGACGGAACCCGGAAGGAAGTCGAACCGCGCAGGCGATGCGGGGCAAATGCGCGAACGACGAATTCGGACGAATCAAAGAAAAGGATCTTCCAATTCCGAATGGAGGTTCTGATCAGAGAAACGCGCAAACGCGCCGACGGAATGCGAAGAGACATCGTTTCAGACGAGAGGTCCAAGCTACCGCGAACGAGCAGGCGCGGGGCGGGACGCCGCAGGACGAGCAGGCATCGTCGCCGCAGGTCGGGCGGTCGTCGCCGCAGGTCGGGCGGTCGTCGTCGCAGGCCGGACGGTCGTCGTCGCAGGCCGGACGGTCGTCGTCGCAGGCCGGACGGTCGTCGTCGCAGGCCGGACGGTCGTCGCCGCAGGCCGGACGGTCGTCGTCGCGGAACGAGAGGCGAATGGATTCGTATTCAGCGTCGCCGCATCTCCTGTCCCTGTCGCAGAACGACCGCCGGTTGCAGTGCGTGTTTTTGTCGCAGAACGAGACGTCGTGGAAGGAGAAGACGTAGAACGAGTTTTTGTCGCGCTTGAAGAACGAGTCCGTGTCCGACCGGAGGAACGAGTTTTTGTCGCGCTTGAGGAAGGAGCGGTCGATGAATTCTTGTTCGACGCCGAAGAATCTCCGGTCGCCGACTGAAGCGCGCCAGCGGGACGACTTCCGCTTGCGTTCGCAGGACGAGAAGCCGATGAATTCCTGTCCGGAGCCGAAGAATCTCCGGTCGCCGACTGAAGCGCGCCAGCGGGACGACTTCCGCTTGCAGATGGCTGAACGGACATCGTTCCGCCGGAATCTCGAGATGCGGAGGGACGGATTCCATCGGGACCGTTGGGACGCTCGCCTTGCGAAGATTGCAGAGGACGATTCCCCGATTCCGCTCCTTGAAAAACAGGCGAAGGCGGACGCGGCGAAGGCGGACGCGGCGAAGGCGGACGCGGCGAAGGCGGACGCGGCGGCAAAGGCGGACGCGGCGGCAAAGGCGGACGCGGCGGCAAAGGCGGAATCGGAGAGACGCTGTTTAGATAATACAGATACCACCAATATCGCCAGATCGGATAGGAATATGCGGTCGCATACCAAATCGGCCATGAAGGATAGGAAAAGTATGAGCCGTACCAGGGATCGCTGACAATGGTTTCGACGATGGGATAGCCTTCGACGACAACCGCTTCTTCCAAATATTCATCTTCATCAGCGGCAATGTCTTCTTCCGATTCTTCGATCGCTTCTTTTTCGGCGCCTTCCTCGGCAGCGGAATCGTCTCCTTCCGTCGCGGCCGCTTCTTCATCGACGGAACCGGATTGAGATGGATTTTTCGCGATCGCCGTTTCAGATCCTTGCGCTTCAGCTTGTGCGGAATTCCGCTCCGGCGCCGTCTCGGATTCTACGGATGATCCGGATTCCGCGCCGAACGCGTGCGGTGCGCAAACGAATGGCCAGGCGATCAATAGAAGGAGCAGCATCAAAGTCCGGACGGACGACGGCATTGAATTTTGTTTTTCGCTCTTCATCTTCTCATCTCCAATCCGCGCGCAACGCGATGCCGCGCCGCTGCTTGTCTATCGCGCGCTCGAAGCCTGCTTTCAAACGTCTCCCACGGAGGCGAACCGAGATCCGCTCCGCGTTTCAAGGCGGACTCTCCAGTGCAAGCGTACCGAAGACCCCGCATGCTATCATAAGCCGATTTTCGACAAATGCAACCCGTTTTGCACTTTTTTTCATGAAAAATAACGGTTGACAAGAAGAAAATATTTTATGAAAAAACGAATTTTACGATGTTTCGAATTTTCCAACGAATCCCGTCGGAAGAAAAAAGCGCCCGAAAGATGAGGATGAAAGATCGTTTTTCATCGCCCCGCGCTTTGCAAGGCGCAGTGCTCGGAATCATGCGCGCTTCGCTTCCATGAACCGCATCCACTCATGAGCGAAACGTCAAGGCGGCGCGACATGCGCCTGCAGGATTTCTTCGTCCGGATCTCCTTCTGAGAGCCGTCGGAATCAAGCGTGCGCATACGCCGCTTTTTTGCCATCCTTCATATCACGCGACATATAAACAGGTTCGGATCTCGTCCGCCCTCCGAGGAACGCGCCGCAATGCGATTCGGAAATCTTTTTCGTGCAAGGAATCATGTCGCCGGACATGAATCCCATTTGATCTTAAAATGAAAAAACGCTGTTTTCCTGTTCTGCAAGAAAACAGTGAAACGCCGCGCCGCATCCGCGCGGGCATGCAAGCAGATGGCGTCGATCCAAGCGCTCCGCGACGGAATTCGATGCGAAAAAGCTCCGGTTCGGAGCAAAAGGCTTGGAACCGGAGCGAATATCATTCCGAGAGACGCGCAGTCATTTTCTGCGCGGTCCGACCTTCGCGAGCCGTTCGTTGAGGTTGATATTGGAGCTTTCAAGCCCCGGCTTCTGTCCATGCAGATCGAACTCAATGTTCACGTGAGGACCAAAGAGCAGGCAGTAGGTCGAACCGCCGAAGTGGAACATGCCCGTCTCCTGTCCTTTCTTGACGTGCTGACCCTGCCAGACGCCGATCTCGCATGTGGAGACTTCCGCCATGCCGATGGCGACGAAGCACATCAACCCGATGTCCGGATTGTCCGCTTCGATATAGATTGCCGCGCGGGTCGCGATTTCCGCGAGGTATCCCTGCGAATCGTTCGGAGCCGACGGATCGAATCCGACGCTGCGCGACTCCGAATAATACGTGCCCGGAATGACGACCGTCTTCACGATGCGTCCGGAAACCGGCGCATGCCAGCGGTGATAGCTCAGCGCGCTCTGAAACGCCTGATAGACCGTGCCGCCAACGAACTTCTCCGCGCGCGGATCGCCGTCCAGCATGAACTTGAGCGCGTAGGGCTGCGCCTTGATCCAGAATGCGTCGCGCAACTTCACGTCGCGAGCGATCGCGAACGGCGCGGATTCGCAGGCGTTGACAATCACGGAATCGTCGTCCGGAGACGCTACGGGTCGAACGCCTTCGCGGAAGCGGCGGATGAAGAAGTCGTCCCACGAGCGGAAGCCCCAATGCGGCTTCGCCGGATCGCAGACGAACTCATCGGCGAATTTCGGCATGGCCTTGCGCGCGTCCTCGCCGAACCAGCCATGCCTCGGATCGTCGCTCAGAACATATGCGCTTTCCGGCGAACGCAGGAAGAGTCCCCATTCGTCCAGAATCGCCTTGATGTGCGCATTGACCTTCTTGTCGATGAACGCCGCCCAGCCGCCGACCGTCGCCATGGACCAGTCCAGGATCGCGTTGAACGGAAAACCGACGAGTCCGTCCTCCGAATATGCCGGCGCGTGCGACAAAATTACGTTGAAAAGCCGCAGCATGTGCTGGTAATCCCTCACCTGCGGCAGTCCGGTCGGCGATTCTCGCTTCGTTCCCGGCACCTCGCTGAACATCTGATTGAAGAACATATAGGCTTCAGCGTCGTTCTCGATGAAGTTCTTCAGATCTTCGACGACAGGCTTCAACGGACCGACGTCCTTCTCCGCCTTCGCCATGATCTTCTTCATCCATGCGGTCAGGACGTCCTGATCCTTCGGCATCCACTTGCCGGCGGCGAACGTCTTGTTCATCGGCTTCATTTTCGCGCTCATGCGTCCCTCCTTTTCTTGGCTTGGAAAACCGGACGCGGCACGGCCGTTCGTCCGGATCCGTTTTCGCGAACGGCGCGCAAACGGCGCCGCCCGCGCGACGACGTCCGCATGTCCGCCACGACGGCGAACTCCCCCTGCGAGGCGGCGTCGATTCTCCTTCCCTATAAGGACACCCGCTCAAGCCGCTTTGTTCCCGAACCGCGCGGATAAGGAATCAAAGCTTCTTGATAATATCGTTCGAACGGCAAAAATTAAAATATTCCTCGTTTTCTTCGGCATATTCCAAAACGAACTGTCCGGCGCTCCGGTTGACCGCTTTTCGAATCATCTCCGGAAGGATCAGGACGCTCAAAGCCGCCCACCATTTCCAAAGAGCCAAAAGAAGACATCCAGGAATGGAAAGGAGCCAAATCCACGCCCAAAAGACATGAGCCGCCTGATACTGCTTAGGCAGTCGCTCAATCGCTGAATTCGGAGGAAGCGTTTCCACATAATAACGTCCTCTGCGCGCACGAAAATCTTCCCATTCCTGATTTTGATTCGCGCTTGGCTCTCTTCGGCAAGTTGAAGCATGCGGCATGGCGGTCTCCCCTCATTGCAGTTTTCTCAAGGCGCGCGGCATTGTCGTTTCGCATTTGCACGCAAAAAGGACTAAAATCGAGCGAAACGCTTCATTAATATATATGCAAAAGGAAATATCAACAAACAATCATGCAAAAACGCGAAAGAAAAAACGTACTTATTCTTCTCTTGCCCGCTGTCGGCGTTCCTTTCGTCCAAAGGACGAAGCGATTTCAAAAGCACGGAATTCCATCGCGCAGGAATTGTTTTAATGCGACGAACGCCGAATCAAATATGAAATCATCCAGTAACGGAAAAAAGAGAAACGGGCAACGAAAGACGAGCGAACAACGCGCGATGCGGACAAAAAAAGCGACGCGCCGATGCACGTCGCCGAAGATGATCGTTTTGGTGGAGTATAAGGGGCTCGAACCCTTGACCTCGTCGCTGCCAGCGACGCGCTCTAGCCAACTGAGCTAATACCCCAAGTTCGTTTCAGTCTTATTACTATAGCGTAAAAGAGAAAAAATGCAAGCGAAAAAACGAAAAAAACATGCAAGGCTTCATTTGAGATGCAAAATCCGCCGCATGAAACATCTCCGTCGCGTCATCGAATCTCCGCATTGAATTGAACATTGGAAGAATTCCGGATGGCGAATATCCGACCGCGATGCATCTCCGCGCGCAAGGGCGAACGACTCCCGCCCGACATCTTCAATATCCGCGCGAGCGCGGCAATTCCTTCTCGTCGATCCGTTCCTCTGCAATCCTTGCTTTTCATAACAACCGCAAATCGCATCGCGTTGACGCATGTCTCCAAAGAGAACGGCATTTCAATGCGTCATAAAAAAAAGATGAAAAAAAAACATTTTTTTGCAAAAAAATGTAAGAAGCGGCAAGAAACGCGTGTAGTAGATATTGAGAACGAACGCTGCACGCTCTGTTCTTCAAAACAAACAGGCATCGACGACTCGCAACCTGGAAGGATCAATCAAAGGAGACGTGACGATGAAAAGAAAATCCATGACAAGCATCGCCGCCGCGGCAATGAGTGTTCTTGCCATTCCCTTCGACGGCGCCGCCGCAGGGAAAACCTTGTTCCAGCCGACGATGGAATCGCTGGCGGCCCACTTTGCAATTCCGGAATGGTATCAGGATGCGAAGTTCGGCATTTTCGCGCATTGGGGACCGCAATGCCAGCCGGAGGCCGGCGACTGGTATGCGCGCAACATGTATCTGCCTGGCTGGCAGCATGAATTTCACAAGAAGAAGTACGGAGATCCGAAGACGTACGGCTTCAAGGAGATCATCCGCGACTGGAAGGGAGAGAAATGGGATCCGGAAAAGCTTGCCGAGCTCTACAAGCGCATGGGCGCCAAATATGTCATCACCATGGCGAACCATCACGACAACTTCGACTTGTGGGACAGCACGCACCAGCAGTGGAACTCCACGCGCCTCGGTCCGATGCGCAACATCATCGCCGACTGGAAGAAAGCGATCGAAGGCGAAGGCCTGCGCTGGGGCGTCAGCATTCATGCATCCCACGCCTGGAGCTGGTACGAGCCGTCGCGAAACTACGACGGACTTTTGACGAAGGAGGACGGCGAGGGGACCTGGTGGGGTGAAATGGGTCTCGATCCGCAGGAGCTTTACGCGCAGAATCATGCGCCGTCGAAAGACAATCGGAACTGGGAGTGGGATCCGAAGAAAGTGACGCCGCCCTCTGCAGAGTATCGCGAAAAGTTCATGAAGCGTCATAAGGAACTGATCGACAAGTATCATCCGGATCTCATCTACTACGATGACACGGTTGTCCCCTTCTGGCCGCTGAGCAACGACGGCGTCGAGCTGACCGCATATTTCTACAATCAAATGTACCGTTTTCACAAAGAGCGGCAGGAGGTCGTCGCTCTTGGAAAGATTCTCAACGAAGAGCAACGCAACGCCCTGGTCTGGGACGTCGAACGCGGCGCGCCGAGCGGGATCGTGCGTCCTTACTGGCAGACGGACACCTGCATCGGAGACTGGCACTACAATCGCGACGCATACAATCGCAACCGCTACAAGTCCGCCGAACGCGTGATCCACATGCTTCTGGACATTGTCAGCAAGGGAGGCAACCTCATGCTGAGCGTGCCGATCCGCGGCGACGGCTCCCTTGACGAAAAGGAAATTGCCATCTGCGAGAAGATCGGCGACTGGATGCGCGTCAATGAAGAAGGGATCTACGGCACGCGCCCTTGGAACGTTTATGGAGAAGGACCGCAGGCCGAAGCCCCGGCTGTAAAGCTGAACGCCCAGGGATTCAACGAAGGCAAAGGACTCCCGTCGACTTCGAAGGACATCCGCTATGCCGCCAAGGACAAGACCGTCTATGCCTTCACGCTCGGCGTTCCGACTGAGGCCGTCGTGCTGAAATCCTTCGCGAACGAGAAGGTCAAGTCCGTCTCCATGCTCGGAATCGACAAGCCTGTCCGCTGGAATCAGGAAAACGGTCTGCTCTCTCTTTCCGCTCCGGACAAGGATTCCGGACTCTCCATCGCCGTCGGCTACAAGATCGAACTCGAATGACTAAACGCGTTCGACAATGAAAAACGATGCGCTGCGCTCCGGCTCCCGTCGGACGCAGCGCTTCGTTTCTCCGATTCAAATTCTGCAGAAGTCGCCCATCGACTTGGCGGAGGACGCGCGCCGCGCAGGAAATCGGTTCCGCAGCGCTCCTTGCGCGACGCGTTTCCGCTTAGCGATTCTGAGGAGGAATCAGCTCGGAGAGGGAAAAGGGGCGGAAGTCGCGCACGGCGCGGACGCGCAGGGCCGGATCAACGCGAAAATACTTCCAACGATTGAATGCCAGATCATGCGGAAGACAGCCGTCGAGCCACTGGTGCGTCATGACGAACGCGACGGTGTGCGTTTCAAAAATCCACGGATTCTTCTCCTTGAGGAACGCGGTCATGCGACGGACCTGCCGTTCGTATTCCGCGGGGTCGTCGATGCGAAGAAGCTCCTCGTACATGCTGTCGTATTCAGGATCGTCGAAGTTGACGCGATTGCAAGCTCCCTTGTTTTTGCTGTAGAAGAGCTGAAGGAAGTTTTCGGCGTCCGGGTAGTCGGCCGTCCAGGAGAGACGGAACAGCTGAACTTCTCCGGAATCGAGCTTCTGCAGAAAGCGCGGCCGCGTATTGAAGGACGGGCGGATGACGATTCCGATCTCCTTCATGTCCAAGGCCATCAGTTCCGCCGTCTGCCGAAAGAACGTATCCGCGCCAGTCTGATCGAACTTCAGTTCCAGCTGACGTCCCGTCTTGGGATCGATGCCGTCGGGATATCCCGCGCGGACCATGCAGCGGCGCGCCTCGTCGAGATCGCGTTTTTCGTCGCTGTTCAGAACGGCTCCCGGAATGCCGGGAGGAATCGGTCCGAATGCTTCAATGAAGCGACAGCCGGAGTGCAGAACGCGCTCGCGACGGTCGAAGGCAAGCGCAATCGCCTTGCGCAGCCATGGATTTCCGCCTAGGATCGGATCGGAAAAATTGAATCCGATGTAGTTGGTCTGCAGTTCCGGCCGATGCAGCAGGCGGATGCCGCGTTCGCGCAGAAGAGGCGCAAGCTGCAGATCCGGACCGACGACCGCCTCGAAGCATTCCGCATCCGGGATGAAGAGATCCAGTTCGCCCTGCAGGAACATCAGCCAGGAAGCGAGCGGCTGCTTGACCAGATAGCATGTGATTGCATCCGCCTCCGGAAGACGGCGTCCGTCCGGCTCCGTCCGATAGTCCGGATTCCGCTCCATGCGCAGAACGTATTCCTTGTTCCATTCCGCAAGGCGGAACGGACCGCTTCCGTTCGGATGGTCGGAAAATTCTTCGCCCCAGAATGCGACGGCGCGGCGCGAAACGACGGAAGAATATGGCAGGGCGAGCGCATACGAAAAACGCGGATCGCGCCGGGTCAGTCGAATGACAAGCGTGCGGTCGTCGCGAACCTCAAGCCCTTCGCATGGAATGTCGTAAGGCGAAAGATCCCCCTCCGAAGCGGACTCCGTCGCGCGAATGAACGATTCCAGTCCGCGGATGCGGTCGCGTATCAGCCAGAATCCGGGCGAATGCAGTCGCGCGTCGGCAAGACGAAGCAAGGAGAAGGCGACGTCCTTCGCCGTGATCTTGCGCGCGGCCTTCTCGAGTCCGGCGAACGGCGGACCGTCCTGAAACCAAAGGTCGTCGCGCAGAGTGCAAACGTATTCCAGGCCGTCCGCCGAGATCTGCGGCATGCGTTCGAGCATGGAAGGCTCCAGCATGCAGTCGCCCATGTCGTAGCGATATTGCAAAAGCGTGTCGTAGAAGGCGGCGCAGGCCTGCTGGCTCATCGTATCTGCGGCGAGCGCAGGATCCAGCGTGGCGACCGGCTTCTCCAAACTCATGACGATTCGATTCTCCGCCTTGCGCGGATCATCTCCGTCCCCGCACGAGCAGAAAAGGAGCGTGAACGCCGCAAGCAGCGCGACGAAAAGGCGAAGCGGGCGGCACGATTCTACCATGCGTCCTCCTCCTCCGCGGAATCCCCGCAGATGCGGTTCGCCGCGGCAAAGGATGTTTCATAGTCGAAGCCGCGTCCGACAAGAAAACGCAGAGCCTTCGCCTTGCGCTTTCGCGGATCTGGCTCGCGGGCGATCTGCGCCCGCTTGCGCTTCAATGCATCGAGAGCGCGTTGCAGTTCTCCAGGCGAATTCGGCTCGTCGGCGGCGGCTTGCATGACAAGCGAAGCCAGCTCTTCCGGAACGCCCTTCGTCCGAAGGGTTCGGCGGATGAGCGCCGGTCCGCACCCGCGGACGCGCAAGGAATGGACGATGTCCTCGGCATAGGCGCGATCGTTGAGAAATCCTTGTCGTTCCAGACGGTTCAGCGCATCGTCGATTTCGCCGGGCTCCCAACGTTTTTTCATGGCCAGCCTGCGAGCAAGATCGCGCCGCGAAGACAAGCGCCGCGCAAGCAACATGACGGCGGCTTCATAGGCGGTTCGGTCTGCGACGGGCATGAAGACGGATCTCTTTCCTGCGTCACAGCATTTCGATGATGCATCGTTCGCGCGTCTGTTCCGGCGTGATGCGCAACAGCGTGCGAAGAAATTCGTGACGAAATTCCATCGGATCTTCGTCCGGCGGACAGCGTTCCGTGACGATTTCCGCGCAGGCGCTGAACGCAGCGACTACAGACAAGGCAATATCGAAAGCCGACTGCGAAAAATCCTTGCAAGCAAGGCCTGCGGCGAAAATGCCGGATATCATGCTCCATAAGACGATGCTCGGAATGTCGGACAAGGCGGCGGTGCGAACAAGCGCCGCCGTCGAAGGAGATATGATCAGAATTTCCTCTCCCGGCGTCACAATCGTCGTTCTCCAGCGAATCGCAAAGTGACGCACGGTCTCCGCAAGATCCGCCGTGCTATGCGTGGATTCCGAGCACAGAGAATTCAGGCGAAAAAAAAGATCGGGATTGCAGACAAGAAGCGCGACGCCAATGTCAAGCAACGATAGCGCGGAGTGAATCCGCATCCTCGACAAATGTCCAAGCAACGCGTTCAAGACGATGGGCATGTGCAGCTGAAACGCCATTTGACAGGAGAGTTTCATGGCATAATTGCGATGCGAGGTCGGAGCAGTAAGATTCAGGCTCAGAGCTTGCGATGCGCGCGTGATCTCCGCCGCCTCGCCTAAAGATTCGGACAGAACAGGCAACGCCCCGGTCGCAGCCAGCAGCGCGAAAACATCGTTTCCGGCGGCCGCGTCCGGAAAAAGCTGGACGATCGGTCTGTTGGCTCGCACAAGTTCAAAAACGTTGATCGGATCGTTCATGTTCGCACTCCGCAATGCGCTGCGCCTTTCGTCTCTGGAAAAGTTAATATATCTCAACTTTTTTCGTTTGCAAGAAAAAATGCGCGCATTTTATTTTCGCTTTCCGTCCAAACGGAAGACCCAGCCTTCCTCCTTGCCCTTTTCGTTGACCCAAGCCGCTTCCAGCTTCCAGCCGGACTCAAAGAGAAAACGCGCCTGCTGCACGCGCGGCCAGGCCAGGACGCCATACAAGGCGCCCGTCGCCTCCGAAACCTCGCGCGGGTCCGGAAGGCCTCCATAGCGCGGATCCGGATACGCGCTTGTCAGCAGCAACGTCTTCTGCGGATCCTTGAGATACGAAAAGACCGGGTCCATGCCCCACTGCCAATGGAATTCCGGATTGGAATAGAAGAGGATGGGAAAGTCGCTCCAGTCCAGATTGACCACGGACGCGCCTTCCGGAAGCCGCTCCTTGAGCCACTTGTTCATATTGCGCGCGACATGGAAAAGCGTCTTCGGACAGTCTCGATAAAACACGGCGGAAGAATAGACCCCGAGCGCAAGCGAAGCTCCGAAAAGAGCGGAAAACCACGCGACCCAAGCTCTTCGAGCGCGATCCGGCGGCATCGTCTGCAGAGCGCGTTCCGCCAGAAGCAGAACCGCTATAGAAAGAAACGGCACGGAATACTCGATCGCTCTCAGAGCTGTGAAGACGCCGACCGTGAACAGCATGGAAAGCAGAAGAAGAGCGTAGAGATTCGCCCCTGCGCGTCGGAAGCCGACCCGCTCCGTCAGAGCCACGACTCCGAACAGGAGGACGCACGCAAGAACATAGGTCGGCAGCGCATACAGATGCCACGCAAACGTCGGCGACATCATTTCCGTTGGCTTCGAAAGCGGCGCGTCACGCAGCATCGGCACGATCAAAGCGTCCCACGACTGCGCTTTCCAAATCAGGAATGAATTCGGAAACTGCGGATGCGCCACTAGTCCCGCCAATACGCACGCAAGGGAAAGAGCGGGACACAGCCAAGCGCGCCAGCCTTCGCTCCGCGTTCGGCAAATCGCGAAGGCAAGCGGAACCAGCACGATGAAATGCGGATTGGAATAGCTCCATGCAAAAAGAAAGGAAACGATCCCGCAGAAGATCAGACGACGGCGCGGCGACTCCATGGCCATGATGCCGATCATGAACAGCATAACGCCGATCGAAAGAATGTGCGGACGAAGCATTTCAATCCGATAAAGATGATTCGGGCATGTCATCGTCAGAAGAAGCGTTCCTGCAAACAGCAGGGAAGGACGGATCTTCAGGCGCGTTCCCGCGAACAGCCAACCGGCAGTCATGAAGGCGAGAAAACAGAACGCAGCAAAATGGAATGGCGGTTCGAGCACGGTTCCGAACAGGCGCTGAATCCGGAAGATCCCGTCCAGAAGCGCATGATAAAGCAGCTCCTTGTCCGCAAACGTCTCATGCCAGATCGACATCTCCATCCACGGAAACGTCTTGCCGAGATACGCTTCCGGTCCGCGCAGCGCCATCGCTGCGTGATAGTAGGCGTCCTGCGTGCTTTCTCCGACCGGAACGGTCGCAATCCGTAGAACTGTCAGCCAGACCAGCGGCATGAGGAACGCGCCGGCGAGCCACAGAATCTTCCGTCTTCGCGCGCGACGCGCCGCCTCATCTTGTTCCGTCATGCTCATAGGATCTCCGCGTTGAAAAGTCTTACCTTACTCCGCGTCCGCGCTTTTTTCAAGAGGAACGATGCGATAAAGCGCGCTTTTGCCGAACGCATGGACGATTTTCGCACGTCCGCTTGCGCAAAGTTCGTTCATCCGCAATGCGGCGGGCTCCAGCCACCGAATCGCATAGCGGGGCAGCAAATCCGGATTCCCTTCCGGAAGCCGCAGATAGACCGCCGTAACGCCGCGTTCCAGAAAAAGCCGATGCAGCGCGTCCGCATCCGGAATGCGTCCGTCCTCAAGCCATTTCTCCTGAAAGAACGGAGTCCCGACCTCGCATCGTTCCGGAAGATAAAGAGTTCGTTCTTCTCCAAGCAGCAGGATCGTCCCTTCGCCGCCAACGCCTTGACGCAGAATGTCGCACAGGGCGAGATAATCGTTCCCGACCCGGCCGTTCAACGTTTCAAGCGGTTTGTCTCCGCCTCGCAGCAGGGCCGCCCAGTTCAATGCGTACAGGCGCGGCGCATCAGGCGGAACGGAGCATGCGGCGCAGACCAGAACCGCTGCAAGGAAGAATTTGCCGCGGACGCTCAGCCATGCCGCGACCGGACGAACCGCCAATGCAAGAAATGCCAGCGATGGAAGAAGAAAGCGCGCCTGCGGCGAAGTGAAGAACCAGAGAAGAGCATAAATCGCAAGCGGAATCCAAGCGCAAAGGGCGTCCTTTTGCTTTCGGCGCCGAACAAGCGGCAGACATGCGATTCCAAGCCAGGGGAGAAGAGAAAGTCCGAAGGAGCCATCGTAAAGACGACGTAAATTCGGCAAGGACAGCGCGAACAAAAGGAACGGCAGCCACCGGACTCCGTTGTCGAACTTTTCCGTCCCTAAAGCATGATGGTATTCGCTTGTCACTGCGCCTGCCGCCCCGTAATAAGGATACAGCGGCGATCCCGTCTCCAGAACCACGCGCAAATAGAATGGCGCTGCGACGACAAGCGCGATCAGGCAGAACGCCGCGCCTTTGCGCGCATCGATTCGTCCGCGCGACTTCAGAATCAGATGGATCAGGAGGCAAGCCGCCGGAAACGCCCCGTTCAGCTTGAACGATGCCATTGCGCCGGCAAGAAGTCCAAGAGCGCAATATGTCCTCAGATCCGGTTCTTCGTTCCGATCGACGGCAAGCAAAGCCGCCGCAAGCAAAAAGCCAAGCAGCGGCTCGACATATCCGCCCGCGAACATGGAAAGGACAAGCGGGCAGATCAGAAAGGAAAGGACGAAGACGATTCCTGTCGCACGTTCTCTTTTTCGGGAGAACAAGGCGAGCATCGCGGAAAAAAAGCCGACGGCGCCGAGGAACAGCAGCAGCTTCGCCGCGACGAATCCGCCGTACTTCATCAGCGGAATGAAGACGAACTGCGGAAGAAGCGGAAAACCGCAGTAGGGAATGTCTCGGCGGAAAACGATGTCGCCTGCCGCAAGCCAATGGCGCGGAATCGCAAGTTGATAGACGCATTCGTCCCATGCTCCGGGAAACTGCAGGCTTCCGAGCGAAAAAATCGCAAACAGAGGCGTGAAAAGAAGCAGCGAAAGCCATCTCCGACGCAGAAAATCGTCCGGCGAAGCGGAAACGATGCAAAGCAGCATCCCGCATGCGCCGCAAAGGCATAAGGCCTGCGCCGTCCCGAACGCGGCGGCGACATCCGTCCCGTACAGCACGAACGAGGCCGCAAGTCCGATCAGGAAAAGGCAAAGCGATGCGCGAAGCGTACGCGACGCATGCGCGCGAAGCGCGAAGAGACCGCTCCCGGCGAACAGGATCGCCGCAACGACGAATCCTGTCTCCGCCAGGGAAGCGCGCGGCGCGTTCGATGCGGAAAGCGTAAAAAGGAATAAAGACGAAAGTCCTGCATGAAATGCAAAAAGAAGCCATGCGCGCCCGCGAGTTTCAGTCCGGGTCGACGATGTGTCGCGAATGCGAAGCAGGATTCCCGCGACGCCCGCAACATGCAAAAGCAGAACGGCTGCGCCGACATGCCGCAATCCATCCGCTTGAAACAGAATGCAAAGCGCGAACGCCGAAACGGAAAAGCCGAGCGCGCACTGCGTGAGAACGTGCGCCCGCCGCATTGCAAGCGATCCGAGTCCGAGGAATGCGAGCGTCGCCGCAAGGACAACGCTCCATCCGGGGAAAACTCCTCCGGCTATCGTTTGAAGATGCTCCGACATGCGATCAGCTCCCTCTCCGCGCGCTTCGCGGGAGACGATACAATATCACGCGCCGGACGTTTTTCAAGACGGGCGCCGACTTCTTAGATCAATTCCGAATCCGTCTCCCGAACAAGAACGGAAAGCGAGCATGCGGCGCGCCCTTCCGGTCCGGAAAGCGTGCGGAAGGACAGCGGAACGCAGAAAAGGTCGCCGATCAGCGTTCCGCCGTTCGGAAACAGCTCCTGCAAAGCGTCGCATTGCTCCCACATGGAAACGGCGCGCGCGTTTTCCGAATCCTTCAGGGCGTCCAGCAAGACGAAGGATACGTTCAGATTGCGCGTCAGGCTTCCGTCCGTGAAGGTTCCGCCTTCGACTAAAATCAGCACGCACGGCAAGGGAAGCGGCTCCGCGACGACAGCATCTTCCTGCACGAGCCTTTCGGGCGTCGCGGCAAGGGAGCAGCCGACATTTTCGAACTTCGTCCGGACGTGCGACTTCAACTGCGACGCGATGGTGGAAATGGACTTCATGCGTGCGCGCTCCTTTCTTCTCTCTTTCTAAGCTTGAGGCCGAAGCGAGCGGAAATCTCATCGACGTCCGCCGCCTCGAAGCCGGCCTCGTTCAAACGGACCAGCGTCGCCGCAAACGCCTCGCCGTCGGGCTTCTCTTCCGTTTGGAAGCGTAAAACAGGCGCCGCGGCCGACTCGCCATAGTTGAAACGTGTCCAGGGAATCGCGATCTGATTCCGAATCGTCGTCTCCAGCGAGCGCGCATCCGACTCCAGAAGATCGCGACGAACCTTCGTCTGAGCGTCGCCGCCGGAAAGCCCGCTGGAATCGGACGTGCTGGCAAGTTGCCCCAAAATCGTCTTCGTGATCGCGCGCGACGTGTAGTCCAGCAGCTTGAAATAGACGTCTCCGCCGCCGGATGCGGACTGCAGAAGCTCAAGCTCGGTATTCTTTGTAAAGACGCCTCCGCCGCCCGGACCGAAGCTGCGGATGAGCTTTCTCAGCACGTTCCGCTCATTGTCCCACGTATTCCGATCCACCTTCGCGACGATGAACGGCATGCCGTATCGCTCCACGAAGGAAACGAGATCCTTCATCGGATAGTTTTGGAATGCATGAAGCCAAATCAGCGTTCGGATCAATCCGGCGCGCGCCGGATCGTCGCCGCATCCGAAACGATGCGTTACGAACTTCGCGGGCGGAAGCTCCTCACCCTCCGGGCTCTCCGCCGTGACCAGCTTCGGCGTCAGCGAATCGCGGTAGGTGAAATGCCATGCGCCGATCGGACGGAACCCCTCCAGGCGTCCGCCGGGTCCCCAGACGATTTCCGCCGCCGCAAGCGGAGAGACGACCGCGTCCATCAGCGTATTGAGAAGACAATGAAATGATCCGAAGACGCCGTCCGCTCCGCAGCTGCGAAGCTCGTTTGCGAACTGTTCGGCGGCGGTTTTCGAGGTCTCGCGTCCGTCGCCGGGCGATGTCGTCCACTCCAATCCGGTCAGCGCGCATTTGCGCACTTGCATGGCGAGAATGACTTCCCAGTTGCGCTCCTGAATCTCGCGCGCAGCGACGGCCAGCTGTTCAATGTCGCCCTCGTTTGCGGCGTCAAGCAGGCGTCCGATGTGGGACGGAGTGTATTCGCCTGCCTGACGATACCTGCTTCGGTCCGATTGTTCGAATTGAAGAACGCTTCCCTCCGTCGGAATTCGCGTCCCGCCCTTTTGTCTGATGCACCGCATGGTTCGATCTGCCTCCTGATGATGTTGTTCCGGGCGTTCCGCCCTCTTGTTCGACATGTTCCGGCGATGCGAAGCGCGTCATCGCCGCGCTCGCGCCGCCTTTTCTGTCGGATTCACGCACGCCAAGCAGGCTTGAAAGCCGATTCGCGACCTCCTCGCCGTTCCACTCCGTTGCGGACGCTCTCCCTTCAGCCGCATCCAGCTGCTTTCGCAAACGGAAATTCTCCTCCGTCAGCGCGGCGACCCGGTCCCGCAGCCGTGCGTTCTGTCCTTCCCGAACGGATCGCGACAGAGCGACCGCGGCGCGCACGAGCCGTTCGATCGCACTCGGATCGTCCGGAGACGCGCTGATGCTTTCTCTCACAAGATGGAGCAGATCGATCTTGAGCTGCTCCGCGATGGCGCCGGTCGCCTCGCAATCCTGCAACAGCGCTGCCGAAAGCCGAATTTCCGCATACGCAGTCGCCGTCCTCTCTCTGCGTTCGGCAAACGCGCGATATTCCGCGCTCCGCTTGACTGCGGCGATCTCCAACGGAGTAAAGTCCGCGCCAAGCGCATCGAGCTCTTTGCGCACTTGCGGATTCTTCAACGTCGCTCCGGGCGTCGCCCCGTCATGAAGCAGACACGCAATCCGATAACGAAGCCGAAACGGCAGTGCGGCGAATTTGCCTGTTTTTTTCCCCGATTTTCCTTCTCCCATGAATTCCCCCTGATGGCGCAATGCTTCATACAAGGGCGGAAATGCGAAAATCGGGACAGAAATTCCCCTGTGCGAGCGGTTCGCACATCATTCAAGGCAGGGGAAAGGGCGAGGCGGCGTCAGGGGTAGAACCAAAGCTGGAATCCGGCGCGCGACAGCTTCGCAACGGGTGCGGCGGCTCCGGCTTCCAAGACTGGCGGCGACATCTTGACCGGCCAGATCAGATAGAACGGACGACCGTCCTTCACTGTTTCCGGCAAGAGCCAGCGCTCTTCTTCGAACGCGACTTTCGGATACGGACGTTCGCAGTTCGGATTGCGCAGAAGAGCCTCGGCGCAATGATCCGTCGGACCTTTCGGCGGCGGATCGATTCGTCCGACCGGGCGCGGCGCAACAAGCTTGCCTGCATATTCCAAATCGCGCGACAAGGGGATGATGCGACGTCGTTCGCCGCGTTCGCCGCGCGCGAGCAGCGATTCCGTCAGAAGCGGATCGAACGGAGAAACGACGACCGAGTCTTGCGGAAGAACGTCGTTCGCCGCCGTCAGAAAAATTCGCGACTGCCCGTCCGAAAGGTAGGTCAGCGCGTGATGATTCCATGCGATCGCATGCACGGCGAAGCCCTGAGCCAGAACGACAAGAATCCACGTCGCGCCTGCCTTCCATTGCAGATTCTCTCTGAAAAACGGAAGTTCCGCGATCAGTGCGAGCGCAGGTCCGAACAGCAGAAGCGGAATCGGAAGGAAAAAGCGCGGATCATAAAAGAAATAAGGCAGGTAAAGAGCAAGAAGCGCGCCGCTTTGCAGAAAGGAAAACGTCGCATGCGCTTTCCATAGACGCGTCCTCCTCCCGAACGCCAGCCCGAAGACGCACAAGGCGGCCTCGACGGCTGTAATCCATGTCCAGGGAAGATGCGCGAGTTTTCTCGCATTGGCTGCGAGCCAGTCCCAGCGGAACGTCAAACCCTCCGCCTCGTAGGGCACAGGACACCAATAATGATACCCGGTTCGGAACGGCGACCCGAACGTCGCCGCGTTGAAGCATGCTGTCGCGACAAGGACGATCGCGACGGGCAGCAGAAGCGCCGACAGACGGAGAACCCTTTCTCGCCAGGCGGATCCGTTGCGAAGAAGCTCCGCAAGGGGAAGCAGAAGCATGACGTATCCTGTTCCGCGCATCGCGCCGCAAAGAGCCGCCGCAACGCCGTAAAGCAGGCATGCAAGGAGTCCCGGAAGTCCGGCGTCCTCCCGCTTCATCTTCAACCAAAGCAGAAGCAGCAGAAACAGGAATGCGCAATATGGAGCTTCCGTCATCGCGCAGACTGCGTAGAACGGAACGCCGGGAACCAGAAGCGCCAGCGATGCAGAAAGCGCGCCGACTCCGTTTCCGGCAAGCATGCGAGCCGTGAAGAAGATAAGCGCGAGAAGCGCGATCGTCGCCAGCCACGGACCGAATACGGCGGCGAACGGATCGCCGGACGCCGCCTGAAACGGCGCAAGAATCAGCCAATGCAGCCATGGCGAATAGCGCGATGGACGCCATTCGCCGTTCAACACGAATCCGAACAGACCGCCGTCGCCCGCTCCCGCGAACACGTTTTCCATCGCGTCCGGACGCACCGCCGTCGCCGCGCCCAGAGAAGGCGGGGAAAACAGCAGCGCCGCATCCGCGAGAATCAGCGCGAGCGCCGCCGCGATCGGAATCCACGGATGCCGCCTCCAGTCGAATCGCATAGGACGCCGTCACCCGGCAAACTTGAGATCCGGCTTGCGTGCGGCGGTCGTCTCATCGAGACGCCGGACCGGGGTCGAAATCGGCGCATCGTGGAGCGCCTGCGGATTCGATTCCGCTTCTTTCGCGATGTCGATCATGGCGGCGATGAAAGCGTCCAGTTCTTCGCGCGACTCTGTTTCCGTCGGTTCGATCATGATCGCTTCCGGCACGCTGAGCGGAAAGTAGCTCGTCGGGGGATGAAAGCCGCGCTCGACC
>CAZAAM010000013.1:7074-19786 GCA_964483055.1 uncultured Victivallales bacterium | reverse complement strand
CCTGCAGGGCTTCCGTTCCCCCTATGACGCATTCGTCGTGCAGAAGCTCCGTCAGGCGGGATTCGTCCTGCTCGGACGCGCAAACATGGACGAATTCGCCATGGGATCCTCCTGCGAGAACAGCGCCTTCCAAAAGACGGCCAATCCATGGAACACGGACTGCGTTCCCGGCGGATCCTCCGGCGGATCCGCGGCGGCGGTCGCCGCTTGCGAAGTCTGCGCCTCGCTCGGATCCGACACTGGAGGTTCGATTCGCCAGCCGGCGGCCTTCTGCGGCGTCGTCGGGCTGAAGCCGACCTACGGACGCGTTTCCCGCAACGGACTCGTCGCTTTCGCTTCCTCCCTTGATCAGATCGGTCCTCTTTCGCGCTCTGTGAAAGATGCGGCGATTCTCCTGGACTGCATTGCAGGCGAAGATCCGATGGATTCCACGAGCCTGCCGCAAAAGGCGGAGAATTTCGCGGACGACCTGCAGGAATTCGAACGGAATCCACGGCTTGACGGCGTTCGCATCGGACTTCCGAAGGAATATTTCGAGATCGACGGCTTGCATCCGGCGGTCAAAACGGCTTTGGAAAAGGCCAAGGACGCCTTTCGAGCCATGGGCGCGACATTCGTCGAAACGAGCCTCCCGCACGCAAAGTACGCCATGGCCTGCTACTACATCATCGCCACGGCCGAAGCGAGCGCCAATCTCGCGCGCTTCGATGGAGTTCGCTACGGATTCCGCAGTCCGGACGCAACGGACATCACATCCGTTTATTCCAAATCGCGCGGCGAAGGATTCGGTTCGGAGGTGCTTCGGCGCATCATGCTTGGAACCTATGTGCTCAGCAGCGGCTACTACGACGCCTACTATCTGCGCGCCCAAAAGGTTCGCACCCTGCTCCGACAGGACTTCCAGAACGCCTATGCGGATTGCGACCTGCTTTTGACCCCGGCGACCCCGGCGCCCTCCTTCCGCTTCGGAGAAAAGGCGGATCCGCTTCAAATGTATCTCTCGGACGTCTTTACGACGGCGTTGAACCTTTCCGGCGACTGCGGAATCTCCGTCCCGGCCGCATTGGATTCGGAATCGGGACTTCCGATCGGCGTTCAGCTTATGGCGCCGCCGATGGAAGAGAAGCGGCTCTTCCGTGCCGGACGCGCCCTGGAACTCGCCCGCGAAACGAAGGAGTTCCTCGCTCCGCTCTCCTAAACCGAATCCGCATCACGAAAAGGAACGACCATGAAACGCCTTCTTCTTGCCGCCGTCGCGTTCGTCTTCGCCCTCCGTCTTTCCGCCGTGGAAACGGGCGGCGCATTCGACTGGAACGGAATCGCACCTTCCTTGAAACGCATTGCGGGCATCGAATGGAAGGCGGGAAAGCCGCCCAAAGCGCACGTCGTCGTCTTTTTCGACCCCTCGATGCCGCTCACGCAGGAAACCTTGCGTCTGCTCGACACGATCTGCGAACAAGCCAATACCGCCGCTCCGGACTTCGCCTTCGCCGCAATCTCCCGTCAAAGCGAACGGCGCACGAAGGAACTCTTTCTGAACGGCTTCACGCTGCCGGTCTATGTCGAAACGGAAACGGATCGCCCCGTCTGGAACGAATACGCTCGAACAGAAGTCATGATTCCGTTCGTTCTTGTCGAAGAGAACGGCGCGGTTCGCTGGAAAGGCTCTCCGCAGGAACTGGAAAGCGTTCTGAATGAAATGCGTTCCGGAACATATCGCTACGATATGCAGATCAAGCTGGAATCGCTTCGAAAGGAGCTCCAGAACGCGATTCAAACCAGCCTCCCGCAGGTGATTCTGGCTTCCGCCGATCGCATTCTGACGATTCGTCCGTCGGACATGATCGCGATTCAGGCGAAGCTCTACGTCTACGAAAGCACGAATCAGCCGCGTCTTGCGCTTTCTCTGCTCCGCGAGATCAACGGCAAGGACAAGGCGAACGCCGATCTGCGCACCCTTCTTTTGGACTATCTGATCCGCAACGGGGAATACGAGTTGTTCCAGAAAGAGTTCAAGCAGGCTTGCGCGGACTTTTCCGCCGCGCCCGACAAGTTGATTCGTCTGCTTGCATTTTCGTTGCAAAACGCTCCCTTCGCGTGGCTTCCGATTCGCGAGGCGCGCAATGCGACCGCTCTCCTGTTGAAGGCTTACGACGGGAAAGGCGGACGCTACGAAGCGATTGCTCATGAGCTCGCGGCGCATGCCGCCTGCCTTTCCTGCGACATCGAAACAGCGGTTCGAGAACAGGAAAAAGCGGTCGCCGCTCAGAAAGGAACGGAATTCGAAGAGCAGTCGCGCCTGGTCTTGAACTACTACCGCTCGATTCAACCGAAGTGACGGCGTTTCCGCTCGTCGGGAAGCAAGAAAAGGAAGCGCGCTCATGAGCCTCCGCATCATGCAAATCGCTGATCCTCACGAGGCTCCTGTCTTTTCCTGGCGGACTCTGACGGACAAGCGTCTGCTCGGCTTCATGAACGCCAAGCTCTTCCGCCGCGACTTCCATATGGAGCGTCTCGCCGCAGCCGTCCGCATGATTCTGCAGGAACGTCCGGACGTCGTCGCCTACTGCGGCGACTCGGTCAGCTCTGCGAATCCGGAGGAATTCCATCGCATCGAAGAAGTTCTGCGTCCTCTTGCGGAAAGCGGGATTCCGATTCTCTTCGCGCCGGGCAACCATGACCGCTATGTGCGTGCAAAAGAATGCCGCTCGGCGCTGGAACGCTTCGCCGGAACGATCGCTCCTGGTCGCGATATCTGGCCCTACCTCTTTGAAACAGAAGAAGTCCGATTCGCCGTCATGGATTGGGCGCTTCCGACCAACCCGCTGATGTCCAACGGACTTGTGACACAGGAAAGCGCAGAGTTTCTCCGCCGCGAGGCGGAACGAAGCGACTCGCGCCCGCTTGTCTGCATCAGTCACTTCCCGATTCTTGAACCGTTCAATCGCGACATCTTCCGTCACGGGCTGCACGGGCGCAATCGCATCCGTCCGCTGCTGGAAAGCGGCAAGATCGCCCTCTCGCTTTGCGGCCACATCCATATTCCTAAGGAATTCAAGGCGAATGGACGTATCGCGGAAATCGTCGCCGGCTCCGTGACGCGTGCGAACGTCGTCACGGAAATTCGCTGCGAAAACGGCGCATTCTCCTGGAGGCGGCGTCCTGCCTTGCCGAAATGACTGGATTCTTCTTCACGCAGCGCGCAGATTTTTTCCCGCAACGCGATGTTTTGGATGCTTTTTAAACGGGAATCGGAAGAATTTCGCATTTTTTCTAAAAAATTATCGATTTCGACGCGCGCAAAGGCTTGAAAGCGGCTTTTGCAAGATGTATTGTACGTCGCAAGAGCGCTTTTTCAACTCCAATGCGGGAGGCTGTGTCATGAAGTCGAATCATTTCTTCAATCTTCTTGAGCTGTCCCTTGCCATCGCCATGTCAACCATCGGCATCGCCGCGATTCTGGGCATGCTTCCAATGATCGTCACGACCTCGGCGGAATCCACGGCGGACAACTACGTCTCCCAGGCAGCCTCCATTGTCATGTCGGAGCTGGAGCAGGAAATCAGACTCAACGACACGACGGACATCAGCACCACTCTTTGGACGGATTCCAACATAACAAGTCTGATCAAGGCGACCAATTTCTACAATCTCCAGACGAATTACACGACGAGCTATACGACCGAATCTCAGGATACCAGCGGAATGCAGGACAATCTTGACAGCGACGCGACGTACAAGATCGATGGAACGCTCTCCAGCGGAAGCTTCAAAATCTACCTTGGCAGAAAAGGCGAGACTCCGAGCTTCGGCGCGCGGGTCACGGTTTGGCGGAACAGCAATGGGACTTGCGTCACGCAGGGCGGCACTCTCCTTACGACTCAAAGCGGCGGTCTCGCCTTCGCCACGTCCAACGGTTCGAAAGTATCCTCCTCCTCCGGAGGCGGACGAGGCTCGTCATCGTCTTCTTCGAACGTCCTCATGCTCTCCCGACTGCTCGTCAAGCTGGAATGGCCGCTTGACGTTCCGTCCGCTCGCAGACAGACGCGCACCTTCGTCAAAGAATGGATGAGTCCTGTCTATCGCTATCCCGCCGGACAGTCCGCACGATGATGAAAACGAGATGCAACTCCGAAGAAAATCCGGTTCGATCAAATTAAGGAGCCTCGACATATGAAGCGAAACAAGCGGCATTTCACCTTGGTTGAATTGATCATTGCCATGGCTGTATTCGGGCTTTTCGCGGTCGGGCTTATGCAATTCTTCAACACTACGCAGAATGTCATGATCTCGTCTTCCGGCATGGCGGAAATGATGGACCGTGCGCGCACGGCGCTTGACATGATGGCATCCGACATCACCTGCGCGGTGCAGCCCGCATCGGAAACCTCTGGAACGACGAATGTCTGGCAGTCCGGCGACGACTCCTTCTCCGTGCTGACGAAGCGACCGGGCAAGGTTCAGGACGACAGCGGAAGCTACAGCAAGACGAACATTGCCGCGGTCGTCTACGAACTTTCCAACCATCGCCTCTCCTACGGAGTGAAGACGGATGCGTCGTCGATCGGAAGCATCTCTGCCGATACGGCGATCGTCGACGGAGTCAAGGACTTCCGCGTTTTGACAAACAAAAGCAGCGATGCCGCCCTTCCCTTCATGGTCACGTTGGAGCTGGAACTGTATCCTTGGGACGACTGGGTGAAGGCAGACTACTCCGCAAGCGGAATCGACGACAAGCGCGCATGGACCTTTACGCGCACTGTCACGATTGATCGCGGACAGGACACATCGTCAACATCGAATTGATGGAGAGAGTCACCATGGTTGCAAATGCTTCAAAACGATTTCTCGGCAAGGGCCGGAACGAACGCGGCATGGCGCTTCTGTTCGCCCTTTGCATCCTTTCCATCGCCCTCGTCATGGCGCTGATCTTTTCGCAGGCGGCCTTCACGGAGCGCAAGGTTTCCACGGTCTCCGCGGACAGCGAAGTCGCGAAATCCATTGCCGACAGCATGGCATGGCGCGGACTGGCCTCCATCGTCCTCTCCTCCGCTCCGAACAGAATGTTCGCCGACTGGGTCTGCTCCAGAACGCAGTATCTTTCCTACCAATCCTCTCCGACAACGACGAGCAGCGTGGCTTCCGCCTCGAATTTCGACTATGACTGGATGTGGAAGATCAAGACGCCGGGGCTCTACACTTTTTCTGACGGACCCTTCTCCTTCGGCTCTTACAACGCTCAAGAGGACGCCGGCAATTATCAGTATCGCTATCCTTCATGGGAGTACGTCTGGGACGAAGTCGGCTCCACGAATTCCCTGATCGGCCGCTACGCCTACGTCGCGATGTCCAACCGTGACAAAGTGAACGTCAACGCGCTGGCGAAGACTCCGGACGACGACAACTACAGCGACTCCGACCGTGAAAAGCGTTACGGCGTCTATCCCAGCGAACTGGAGCTCGATCTTACCGACGGACGCTCCTCTTCCTCGCTGGGGTCGTTCAGCCTTTCCACGGACACGATTCGAAACGGATGGACCAGCGACTGGTCCGGCTTGGACGACATGATTCTCAAGCTCAATATTTCGCCTACCAACACGGAAAAGACTCTGTTGAACTGGTTCCTCGACTTTACGCCCAGAACCGTCGGCGACTATGAAAAGTTTGCAACGAGCATGACGACCTCCACCGTCGTCGACCGCCTCATCGAGCCGATTGACGGCGAGCAGTATCGCATCAGCATGTCGGAGCCCTCCTCGGCGACCGGCGGAACCATCGGCAAGTGGGACAGCGGCTCGATCACGGTCGAACAGCTTAAGAGCGCAATCCCATACTTCTCCGGCGATTCGAGCACGACTGCCAATCAGACGCTCGCGAACTTGATCACGGCCTTCTCCCCGGATACGGAAACCCCGGTCAGCGACGTGGATGCGGCGAACTGGGGAACGGCGGAGCCGACCTACACAGGAAACAAGCGCACGCCATATCTCAACGAACTCGCGTTCAAGACGGAAATCTCCAGCGAACAGGGAGAGGCGGAAATCCTCAGCATGGACGTGGAAGCCAATACGCAGACGGTCAAGTACAACGATTGCAAATATAAGCTGGAGGTCGATCTGAAGGTTGAAACCTGCACGATTTTCCAGAATCCGCTCAGCCTGTCCAGCACGCCGGTCACTCTTTACGGAACGCTCGACTTTGAATACTACGACGGCGAATCCGGTTCCTGGAAGAACGCCGAACAGATCGTCTTCGAAGAAAAGGCGAACAACTTTACCGGCGGCGAGGGCGGAGACGGCTACAGCGTTTATGAAACCACTCTGGAAGTCGAACTCGACACTGTCAACACTTCGACGAAGGTTCTTCAGCATATCAATCCGCCGGACTGGCAGCAGGACGGGTTCTACAGCGACATGAAGATTCAAAACGTCACGCTCACGATCGACAAGATCATTCTCGCCGACACGGCGGGCAACGCCGATCTTGCGCTGATGCCGGAGACCTTGACCGAACTCAACCTTTCGGGGGACAACGCGGAACAAGTCGTCGGAACCGATCCGTTCAGCTTCTACGGCGACGTCCAGGTCAATGATCCGCGCTGCAATCTTCAGCGCGACCAATGGACCTATGCCGAATCCGACGAAACGAACTGGACGACGAACATCGGCGTCTGCAACTCGTCGGACATCATGCAGCTCGCCAGCTGCAACAACGGCACGAATTACGACAAGGAGACTGCGACGGATCCGGCGTGGCTCGGCGAGGATGAAGGAAAGCATCTTTCCACCGCGTTCATTCGCCACGACGCGCCGAAGTCCTTTTGGGAAATCGGAGCGATCTCCCGCGGCGAACCGTGGCGCACGATCAATTTCAACTGCGCCGAATCCAATTCGCAGAATCCGACGTTCGGCGATTATGACAAGGGCGACGGACACTTGCTCGATCAGATCACGATGAATCCGATGTCGGACGAAGACAGCCGGCGCGTGCTGGGCAAAATCAATTTGAACTGCATCAATTGGATGGACGTTGAAAGCTCCACGGATTTCGCGCCGATGAGCTTCCGCACGCTCTTCAACAATCTCAAGCTCGCCCGCAGCTACACGGCGCTGGACGACGGAGAAGCGTCCGACGCGGTCACAGCCGAAACTTGCGCCAAGGCGCTCGCCGCGCGCGTCATAGAAATCGTCAACGATTCCAGTTCCATCAAGCGGCGGACGGCGATCTTCCCCGACGCGCCCGGAAACGGCGATGAGAGCATCTTCCTCAACGACGAAGTCACGGACGCGCGGCGCGAGGAGCTGATCTGCCGCATCATGAATCTTCTCAAATGGGATCAGATGCCCAACCAGGCGACTGTCCTCGTCCTTGCCCAGTCGATCCGCGACGTCGGCGGGCTGAGCATTTCGCCGCGGCGTCCGGACGACTCGACTCAGGCAAAATACGTGAAGGGCTTCTATGACCCGGACACGGGCGACTTCGGCTCGGAACAGAGCGACTCGACCTCGTCGTCGATCGGAACCTACGATCAGGGAATCGACTTGATCTCCGGAGAGGCGAAGGCGATCTACCGGATTCGTCGCGACGCCCAGGGAAAATGGATCATTGCGGAGAAGGAATATGCATACTGACCGCTGGAGAACGTGGCTGGCGATTCTGTTCGTCGGACTCTTCGCGACCGAGCTCTGGTGCGCTCCGCAGCCCGAGCGCGCGCGTCGCGAACCGCGCGTTCCTGCCGAGGCGCTGCGGAATCCTTACAACCGCAAGCAAATGCAGGAATACATGAAGAAGCTGATCGACGCGTTCGAAGAAGACAAGATGCCGGGAACGCTCGACGAATATCAAAAGACTCCCTCCGCGACGCGCCGGACCAAAGCGAAGACCATGAACCGTCTTCTCTCTCTCCGCAACTGCATGAACAATCCTGACATTCAGGAAGCTCTCGCTGTCGACAAGGACTGGCACCGAGCCCTCTACAAGGAGGCGGCGAAGTTCGTCGAGGCTTCGGGACTTCTGGACGCGGCGAGCGAAAAGCGCGACGCCGCGATGTATGAAAAGTCGATCGCCATGTACGACGCCGCAGGCAAAGCCGCGAAGGCCGCCCTGAAGAAGCGAGGCGAACCGATGGCGAAATCGGAGATGGACAAGCTGCGCAAGGAAAACATCGAACGCAGACGCAAACTGTATCTGAATTCGCTCAAAAACAAGGCGACGAATCCGACGCGCCCGCTCTCCGGCAAGGAGAAGGCCGCGGAACGGCAGGCCGCCAGGGAGAAATGACGTCATGCAAAGACAACGCATTCCATTCACTCTGCTTGAACTCATGGTCGTCATGGGCATTTTCATTCTTCTGCTCGTGGCCGGCATGCCCGCATTCCTCGACGCGACGACCAGCGGCCGCGTCAATCTCGCCGCTCAGAAAGTTCAGGGCGCGCTTGCCAATGCTCGTGCGCGCGCCGTTGCGAACAACACCTTCGTGGCCGCGGTCTTCTATACGGAAGACTCCAATTCGCACTATTTTTTAACCGATCTATACCGCGATTCGTCTCAAGATGAGAAGTTCTACGCCTGGCGGCTTTCCTCCGGCGTGGAAGCATTTCCGGTCAACACGATGATACCTGCGAGCGGCACGACCATTGAAAGTTCGGCCGTCGTCCTTGTTGACGATCCGGACGATTCGTCGGGCAGCGAATACAGCGTCTCGTCGTCGCTTTTCGACTTTGGAAAGGTCAAGGAGCTGGACAGCTTCAACTTGTCCCAGCTGAAGCCTGTCATTTTCACGCCGAAGGGCGGCCTCGCGGGGACGGACGGCAAGCACCTCGTGATCCACGTCGTGCAGAGCGACGAATATCCCAACAACAAGTTCTACATACCGATCAACGTCAATTTCCTTTCAGGGAAGGCTAAGATCCTTTCTTCGCAAAAGAATTGATGCGTGCGACATCCGACCACGCGCTCCAGGATCGGCGATTTTCTTCAGCAGCATAAAAAAGGATTAGGGCAGCAAGATGCGTTTTCAGTGTTCGAAGTGCCGCGGCGTAGTCGCCGTGGAAAACACCGATTGCGGCTCGATGGTGCAGTGCGGACATTGCGGAGCCATCGTTCAGGTTCCCCAAACGCGGTTTTCCGCCGGCTCCGTCATAGCCGACTTCATCATCATCCGTGAAATCGGGCGCGGCGGCATGGGCATCGTCTATTTGGCTCATCAAATCACGCTTGACCGCCCGGCGGCAGTCAAAATTCTCTCGGAAAAATATGCGAACAACGCCGAGTTCGTTACCGGATTCGTCAAGGAAGCGCGCGCGGCTGCGAAGCTCAATCATCCGCATATCGTGCAGGCTTATGCGGTCGGAGAGGACGACGGACTCTTCTACTTTGCGATGGAGAACATCGACGGCGAAACGATGAAGTCCGTTCTCAAGCGCGCGGGACGGATCCCCGTCGACCAAGCGCTCAACATCATTCAGCAGATCGCCGAGGCTTTGAACTACGCATGGACGGAACAGAAGCTGATCCACCGCGACATCAAGCCGGACAACATCATGCTGACGACGAACGGGCGCGCCAAGCTCGCCGACCTCGGTCTCGCCCGCGTAGCCGGAGAAATCGACAGCACGGAAACGGACGAGGTCATGGGCACGCCCCAATACATCAGTCCGGAAGCGCTCACCGGCGCCCCGTTGGACTGTCGAAGCGACATCTACAGCCTCGGCGCCACGTTCTATCATTTCATCACCGGACGCTTCCCCTTCGAAGGAAAAACCGCGATGGAAATCGCGAAGAAGCATCTGACCGACCCCGTGATTCCGCCCCGTTCGATCGACCCTTCGATCCCGGAGAACGTCTCTAACATCATCGTAAAAATGATGGCGAAAAATCCCGTCATGCGTTATCAAAGCGCGGAAGAGCTCATCGACGATCTCCGAAATGCGCGTCATGGCAAAGCGATCTCCGCCGCCGACACCAAGGTTCACAACATGTCCAACAAAACCCTCAAAGTAAAAAAGAACGAATCCGCTCCGAAACTGACGATATCCGACAAAAACAAAGCGGCTGAACAGCAGCTGGATCCCACCGCGACGAAAAACATGCAAAAGACCGCTGCGCACAAATACGAAATCAAAAAGCGCCAGCAGGAAATCGCAAAGCGCCGCAATGTTTTCATCGCATGCGGAATCGGACTTGTCCTTCTGCTATGCATTGTCGGCATTTCACTCGCCGTCGCAAATAAAAAGAAGAAGGAGGCCGAAGCCGCTCAGCCGAAGCTGACGCCAGAACAGATCGCTGAAATCGAGCACAACAAGGAAGTCGACGCCATTCTTAAGGAATTCGACGAGTTCGTCAAGATGAATCCGCTTAAGGACAAGAACTTCATCCAAAAGGTCGAGGATATCCGCGCCAAGAATCTCAAGCCGACCGACAAAACGCTCTCCGAAAAGCTCGACAAGATGTGGCAGGACGCCCTCGCTGCAGACGAATCCATCATCGACCGCGAACGCCGCATGGCGATCCGTCACCACAACTTCGTGCTCCGCGAACGCGAGGATGCCGCGAACCGCAAGCGCTACGCTGCTGAAATGGAAGAAAAGAAAAAGCAGGAGACGGCGCTCAGCGAAGAAGCGAAGAAGGCTCGCGAAGAACAGCATAAGAAGGACGTCGAAGCCCGCGCCGTCGAGCTCGCCGCCAATCTGACGAATGAAAAGGAATACCGCGCCTTCCGTCTCCTTGTCATTGCGGAAAAGAAGAACTTCGCCCCTGCCGTCCGAGAATTCGAGACGTGGAAGAACATTCTGGAAGGCTACGTGCAGAATACGGAACAGCCGATCGTCGACGCAGCCACGCCCTTCCTGACTTGGTGCAACGACATCCTGACCAAGCTCAAGAATATCGAACTCATCCGCAAGAACACCTACGATGGGAACGAGGTGCTCAAGAACACTCAAATCTCTTATGCCGGCGACATGTACGTCATCTCCTCCGTCAAAAAGAACATCGTGACCGCCAAGCTGCTCGGAGGATCCAAGGAAATCCGCTTCAACTTCGACAAGCTCGCCATCAAGCAGCGCATCATTCTGCTTAAGAAGGCCGCCAGCGAAGCCGGGCTCAACGACTTCCTCTACTTCTACATTCTTCTCTATGAAGGCAACATCGACGAGGCGAAGCGCAACGCGGACGAAAACGAGTCCGCGCAGAATGAAATTTCCTACATTCTGACCAGCTATCTGCGCGTTGCGCTCTCTCGCGCGAAGACCCAAAAGGAAAAAGATCTGATTCAATCCAAGTATGGAAAGCAGCCGGAATACAACGAAGTCGTCACAAATCTTGAGGAATCCTCCGACGAGACGACCTGGGAATGAAATAAAGCCGAAACGCCAATGAAAAAAAACACCGAAGACATCGTCAAGGCTCTTCACGCCTGCATCGCCGACGGATTCGAATCGATTCAGGACTTCGCCCAGCGAGCGAACGTGAGCGCCAACACCATATCCAAGTATATGCGGCGGGAAACCTCCGCAATCGGCGAGGACACCTGGAAAAACATCCAGCCATTCATCAAGAACTATCTTCCGAAGCATGGCTCGGACAAGATCAAATATGAGCTTGAATTGAACGCAGACCAGAAGATTCTGCTCGACGCGTTCAATTCTCTCCCGCCGGAAGTCCAGCATCAAAAGCTCATGGAGATCATCCAGCTTGCCAAGCGCCGCCTGCTCAAACAGGAGTCCGAAGCGAACCGGAAGGACTCCGAAGCCGAATCGGGCGCTTCATGACGAAATCGAAGCCGGACGGATCGTCTTCCGATGAAGTCGCAGGCGCGCGCGCAACCGCTCCGGAAAGGCCGAATCTGACCAAATTCCTGAGCTCCTCGGGCGTAGCTTCGCGACGCGCTTGCGCTGAACTCGTTCGCGCAGGACGCGTCACCGTCAACGGCGCAGTGCAGACCAATCCCGGCGCGCGCATCAATCCTGAAGACTGCGTCGCATGCGATGGGAAGCCTGTCGCGCACGCGACGCGACTCCGCTATGTCATGCTCAACAAGCCGCGCGGATACGTCTGCACGGCGATGGATCGTCATGCGGCGAAAAAAGCCATCGATCTGATCGACTTCCCCGGCGCCCCGCGCATGTTCTCCGCCGGGCGTCTGGATAAGAACAGCGAAGGGCTGCTGCTCTTTTCCAACGACGGAGACTGGATTGAACGACTGACTCATCCGCGACATCAGACAAGGAAAGTCTATCGCGTGACGGCTGACTTTCCGCTTACCAAGGCGCAGATCGCCCTCCTCGTCGGTCCAGGCATCGAAAGCGATGGGGAAATTCTGCACGCGGACGACATACGGGCCGACGGACCGGGACGCTGGCTTTTCACCCTTTCCGAGGGGAAGAACAGAGAAATTCGCCGCATGCTGGAAAGCTTCGGGAATCGAACGCGACGCCTGCAGCGCATCGCAATCGGCGAGCTGAAGCTCGGGACTCTGCCCGTCGGAAAGTGGCGTTTTCTTTCCCCAAAAGAGGTCGCTGCGGCTCAAAACAACGGCAAACTAAGCGAAAAAACATCTGAAAACGCAAAAAAAGCGCAAAAAAGAACGAGAAACGATTTGCTTTTTCGAAAAAAGAAGGTATAATAATGTTTCGTTTCACCGCGATTGCGGGATGTTCGCGTCCGCAGCGCAGCGATACGCCTATGTAGCTCAGCTGGTAGAGCGCATCCT
>CAZAAM010000013.1:0-7064 GCA_964483055.1 uncultured Victivallales bacterium | reverse complement strand
ATGAGGTCTCCGGTTCGATTCCGGACATAGGCTCCATCCAAGATAAAGACGTCAACCCTGGAATAAAGGCAACAAAACAAACGGCGGAAACGCCGAACGAACACTCAAGGGAGATTGAGAAATGGCAAAAGAAGCGTTTGCGAGAACGAAACCGCACGTCAACGTCGGCACCATCGGCCACGTCGACCACGGCAAGACCACTCTGACCGCCGCGATCACGCACGTCCAGAATCTGAAAGGCCTTGCGGACTACATTCCGTATGATCAGGTCGCCAAGGCGTCCGAATCTCAGGGCCGCCGCGACGCGACGAAGATCCTGACCATCGCCACCAGCCACGTCGAATACCAGAGCGACAAGCGCCACTATGCGCACGTCGACTGCCCGGGCCATGCCGACTACGTCAAGAACATGATCACCGGCGCCGCGCAGATGGACGGTGCGATCCTCGTCATCGACGGCGCGGACGGCGTCATGCCGCAGACCCAGGAACACGTTCTGCTTGCGAAGCAGGTCGGCGTTCCCCGCATCGTCGTCTTCTTGAACAAGATGGACATCGCCGACCCCGAACTGGTCGACCTGATCGAAATGGAAGTCCGCGAACTCCTTTCCAAGTACGGCTTCGACGGCGACAACACGCCGATCGTCAAGGGCGCCGCCTATCCGGCTCTGCAGGCGACCAGCGCCGATGATCCGGCCTGCAACTGCATTCAGGAGCTCATGGACGCCATCGACTCCTGGATTCCGGATCCCGTCCGCGACATCGACAAGCCGTTCCTGATGCCGATCGAAGACGTCTTCTCCATCGAAGGCCGCGGCACGGTCGTCACCGGACGCGTCGAGCGCGGCGTCGTCAAGGTCAACGACAAGGTCGAAATCGTCGGTCTCCATCCGACCGCTGAAACGGTCGTCACCGGCGTCGAAATGTTCCGCAAGAGCCTTGATCAGGGTCAGGCCGGCGACAACATCGGCTGCCTGCTCCGCGGCACGAAGAAGGACGAAGTCCAGCGCGGACAGGTCCTTGCGAAGCCGGGCACGATCACGCCGCACACCAAGTTCACGGCGACGATCTACGTCCTCTCCGACAAGGAAGGCGGCCGCAAGACTCCGTTCATGAGCAACTATCGCCCGCAGTTCTACTTCCGTACGACCGACGTCACCGGCATCATCACGCTTCCGGAAGGAACCGAGATGGTCATGCCTGGCGACAACGTGACGATCACCGTTGATCTTATCGCCCCGATCGCCATGGAAGAAAAGCAGCGCTTCGCCATCCGCGAAGGCGGTCGCACGGTCGCTTCCGGCACGGTCGACAAGATCCTTGCCTGACGAAGAACGTCGGCATGATTCCCGCTCCGCCGTCGCAAGCGGCGGAGCGGAATTCACCCCAAGAAAGCGAGTACGACAATGCGAGAAATCATCATCCTTGAATGCACGGAGTGCAAGCGCAGAAACTACGTTACGACGAAGGAAAAGCGCAACACGCCGGGCCGCTTCGAGATCAAGAAGTTCTGCAAATTCGAACGGAAGCACACGGTTCATAAGGAAACGAAGTGACGCGCGTTTGATGCGCGCCGCATTCCGAGCAGAACGAATCGGCACGAATACGCACGCAGGAGTGTAGCTCAGTTGGTAGAGCAGCGGTCTCCAAAACCGCAGGTCGTGAGTTCGAACCTCTCCGCTCCTGCCATTTTTTACAATTGTCAAGAATCAGCAAGCGAATCAACAGGAAACTGGAATGAGCATATTTGCGAAAATCCGCGTCTTCTTCGAAAACACGGCGGAGGAAATGAGGAAATGCACCTGGCCGGACCGCGGTCAGCTGATGGAATCCACCATTCTGGTCCTGATCGTCCTGATCGTTTCGACCATTTTTATTTTTGGAATCGATCAGGTTCTCTTCCATATCATGAAGTTTTTAATGTCGTTTTGACGCGCGGTGACCTCCCATGACGAAAGCATCTCAGGAACCGATCGAGCCGGCTGCGATTGATCGCAGCAAGGGACAGTGGTTCATTCTTCAGACGGCGACCGGGCTGGAAAACAAGGTTCGTGAAAAGCTGGAAAGCGAAATGCGGATCGCCGCCGGAAAAATTCCGGTGTACGAAGTTCTGATCCCGGCCAGCAAATTCCTCGATCCGAAGACCGGCCGAACCGTCTCTCGGAAGCTTTTTCCGAACTACATCTACGTCCGCATGGATTTGTATCGCGAGGACGGCTCCCTGAACGAAGACGTATGGTACTTCGTACGGAGCGTGCAGGGCGTCACGCGCTTCATCGGGAATCCGGAACGTCCGGTTCCCCTGCAGAACAGCGAAGTGGAAGAACTCCTTCGAGTCGTGGAGAACACGGAGGACGGCGGCGCGCAGGCGCCTCCGCCGCCGGCATGGCTTCTCGTCGGCAGCGTGGTCCGCGTGGAAGATCGCGACTGCGTCTTCAACGGATTCGAAGGAAAAATCATAGAAATCGACCCCGCGCATGCGAAATTGAAGCTGATGGTTTCAATCTTCGAGCGCGACACTCCGGTGGAATTGGAGTTTCGGCAGGTGGGTCCGTGCGAAGACTGATGCACGGAGCCAATGACTCGACATAGCAAAACATCTTATCCGCAAAATGGAAGAATCCCTGCCGATTCCGACCAGATTGCGGCGTGGAGAAACAGAACATGGCGAAAAAGGTAACAGCGGAAATCCGTTTGCAAATCCCTGCCGGCAATGCAACGCCGTCGCCCCCGGTCGGACCGGCGCTCGGCGCGGCCGGAGTGAACATCATGGGATTCTGCAAGCAGTTTAACGCGGCGACTCAATCGCAGGCGGGAATGATCATCCCGGTTGTGATCACGGTCTACCAGGATCGTTCGTTCACGTTCATCACGAAATCTCCCCCGGCTCCTGTCCTGATCAAGAAGCTGGCGAATCTTCCGTCCGGATCGCATAATCCGGGTCGTGAAACCGCCGGCAAGATCACGCGCAGCCAGATTATGGAGATCGTGAAGATCAAGAAGAACGATATCAACGCCCGCAGCGACGAGGCCGCGATGCGCATCATCGAAGGCACCGCCCGCAGCATGGGAATCGAGGTGGTAGATGCCTAAGAGAAGCAAATTGTACCGGGCGCAGCTTGAGCAGTACGATCGACAGAAGCGCTATTCCCTTGCGGAAGCGATCGAAACGCTCAAGAAACTCCCGGCCGTCAAGTTCGATCAGACGGTCGAGCTTGCGTTCAAATTGGGAGTCGATCCGAAGCAGACTGATCAGACGGTGCGCGGCGCGGTTCCGCTTCCGCGCGGCACCGGCAAGAGCGTTCGCGTCGCAGTCATCGCCGATGACGACAAGTACCGTCAGGAAGCCCAGGAGGCCGGCGCGGACTTTGTCGGATTCGAAGATCTGATCGCGAAAATCAAGGGCGGCTGGCTTGACTTCGACACGCTGATCGCAACGCCGTCTGCGATGTCGCAGGTGCGTCCTTTGGGTCGACAGCTTGGTCCTCGCGGCCTGATGCCGAACCCGAAGACGGGCACAGTGACGGAAAAGGTCGGAGCGGCGGTGAAAGAAGCGAAGGCCGGACGCGTGGAATTCCGCGCGGACCGCGGCGCCTGCGTGCAGGTTCCCATCGGCAAGCTTTCGTTTGCGGCCGATGCGATCGCGGAGAACGCGCAGGCGGTGATTCGTGCGCTGAACAAGGCGAAGCCCTCGTCCGCAAAAGGCGTCTACATCCAGAGCATCACGCTGAGCGCAACGATGACGCCGGGCGTGAAGGTGGACCTGAAAGAAGCTTCAACGAAGGAGTTGGCATGAGACAGGAACGCATTCAGATCGCTCTCGATGCCGCGGACTTCATTTTGACTTCCGAGTATCTGTACTTCGTTACGTACAAAGGACTCAAGGTCAAGGAAATCGATGGCTTCAAGGCGAAGCTCCGCGCCGTGGGCGCGGATTGTCACGTACTCAAGAACCGAGTCATCCGCAAGGTTGCGGAGCTCAACGACATGAAGGCTCTTGCCGAACTTAAGATCGCGGGCGACACCGCAGTGGTCTGCGGCAAGGGCGACGCCAGCGCGGCCGCGAAGGTCGTCGATGCGTTTTCGAAGGAAACGAAGGGCGTCCTTGTCGCCAAGTGCGGATATTTTGAAGGCGGCATCCTGAGTCAGGAAGAAATCGCCGCTCTTGCGCAACTTCCGTCCAAGGATGCGCTCCGCGCTCAGTTGCTCGGACTGCTCCTTGCAGTGCCGACCGGCCTTGTCACCGTTCTCAACGCCAAGGTCGCGAGCATCGTGAACGTGATCAACAACTACAAGAACAAACTCGAAAACGCTAATTAATCCATTACAACACACACGGAGGTCATACAATGACTGAACAGGCAAACGTTGAATTGACGGCGGAAATGGAACAGTTCGTTTCCTATGTTGAAAAGCTGTCCGTCCTCGAGCTTTCCAAGCTTGTGAAAGCCCTTGAAAACCGTCTCGGCGTCAGCGCCGCGGCCCCGGTCGCCGCCGTCGCCGCCGCTCCGGCCGCCGCCGCTGCGGCTCCGGCCGAAGAGAAAACCGAGTTCGACGTCATTCTCAAGGAAGTCGGCGCGAACAAGATCGCGGTCATCAAGGTCGTTCGCGAAATCTGCGGACTCGGCCTGAAGGAAGCCAAGGAGCTCGTCGAATCCGCTCCGAAGCCCCTCAAGGAAGCCATCTCCAAGGAAGATGCCGCGAAGGTCAAGGAACAGATCGAAGCCGCCGGAGCCAAAGTCGAAGTCAAGTAATGACGGCTTTGCATCCGACATACAGCTGAAAGCCAACGGAGGAACCCCCGGTTTCAGGGGGTTCCCCGTTCCTTTGTCTGATAGGAACTCAAACTAATTCAGACGAATTTTTCATACATTCGAATCGCGTGGAACTGCACAGGACTGGATATTGTGCTTCCAATCGCCCCGAACCAGAAGGCGATTCCGCGGACGGGGGCGCCCCGCGGAATGCATGCGGACCGCAACGCGGATCCCACGCCATGACAAGCTCTCGCCAACCATTCATCAGGGTGAAACATGCCTGCTCGCGTTAATTTTGGTAAATTGGAAGACGTCCTCGAAATCCCGGATCTCATCGGGGTTCAGCTCGATTCCTACTCATCCTTTCTCCAGCTGGACAAGTCTCCGGAACAGCGGGAAGACGTCGGACTTCAGGAAATCTTCCACGAAGTCTTCCCCATCCAGAGCTATGACAATCATATTACGCTCGAATTTCTTTCCTACGAAATCGGCAAGCCCAAGAAGGGCATCGTAGACTGCATCAAGGACGGCGAATCCTACGCCGCATCGCTTCATGTTCGCTTCCGCCTGAAAAACAAGGACGAAGTCTCCGAAGAGACGGTCTATCTCGGCGAAATTCCGATGATGACGCCTGGCGGTTCCTTCATCATCAATGGCGCGGAGCGCGTCATCATCAGCCAGCTCCATCGATCCCCCGGCATCTGCTTTGAAAAGACGAGACATTCGACCGGCCGCTCCCTCTATTCGTACCGGATCATTCCGGATCGCGGCTCCTGGCTCGAAGTCCAGTTCGATATCAATAATCTGATTTATATCTTTCTCGACCGTCGCCGCAAGCGCAGAAAGTTCCTTATCTCCACCTTCTTCCGCGCGCTAAAGGACTACTCCAACGCTCAGGACGACCAGAACGCGCCGTTCCTGTTCGCAACGAACCGCGAGATGATCAAGGCGGCCTATGAAGTGCGCAAAATGACGCCGAAGGCTCTGCTGAAGGAAGACGACGTCAGCGCGTACTATACGTTCGAACCGATCATGACGCCGGAAGGCGACGTGGTCGTCGAGGAATTCGTCCAGCTTACGGAAAGCCATGTCAAGTCTCTCTCCGAAGCGGGCGTCAAAGATGTCGAGCTGGCGTACATTCCGGAAGGCAACGCCTATCTTATCAACTGCCTTCGCCATGATCCATGCAAGACGCCGGAAGAAGCGTTGAAGGAAATCTATCGCCGCATGCGTCCGGGAGATCCCCCGAGCATTCAGAATGCGGAAACGCTCATTCGCCGACTCTTCTTCGATCCGCGCCGCTACGACCTTGGGCTCGTCGGACGCTATAAGATCAACGAACGTCTGCAGCGCGACGTTCCGGCGAACAAGCGCGTGCTCGAACCGATGGATCTGATGGAAGCCACAAAGGCGCTCATGATTCTGAGCAACGCGAGCGGTCCGACGGACGACATCGACCATCTTGGCGCGCGCCGCGTCCGCCCGGTCGGCGAACTTCTTCAAAACCATTGCCGCGTCGGACTTCTTCGCACGGAGCGTCTTATCAAGGAACGCATGTCGCTCATGTCGAGCAACGACGATTCGAAGATGACGCCGACGAAGCTGATCAATCCGAAGGCGTTCATCGGCGTCGTTCGCGACTTCTTCGCCCGCAATCAGCTTTCTCAGTTCATGGATCAGACGAATCCGCTTTCGGAAATCACGAACAAGCGCCGTCTCTCCGCACTGGGTCCCGGCGGTCTTTCCCGCGAACGCGCCGGCTTCGAAGTCCGCGACGTTCATTCCAGCCACTATGGGCGCATCTGCCCGATTGAAACGCCGGAAGGTCCGAACATCGGACTCATCTCCTCGATGTCGCTCTATTCGCGAATCAACCACTTCGGCTTCCTTGAGACTCCCTATCGCATCGTGGAGGACGGCAAGGTCACGAACAAGATCACCTATCTCACGGCGGACAAGGAAGAACAGTACGTCATCGCGCAGGCGAACGCGCCGCTTCTTGCGGACAACTCCTTCAAAAACCCGACGGTCATGGCTCGCTATGAAGGCGACTCCGCCGAACATCCGCGCGAGGAAGTTCAGCTGATGGACGTCTCCCCGAAGCAGCTGGTCTCCGCGGCAGCCGGTCTGATTCCGTTCCTCGAGCATGACGACGCGAACCGCGCCCTCATGGGTTCCAACATGCAGAGACAGGCTGTCTCGCTGATGACGACGGAATCCCCCTACGTCGGCACGGGTCTGGAGCACAAGATCGCGGTCGACTCCCGCGCAGTCGTCTCGTCGAAGACGGACGGCATCGTGGCGGCAG